>NZ_JCACKS010000251.1:0-92348 GCF_059505505.1 Pelatocladus sp.
CGCAAATAATTTACGCGAACCATCCTTCTTGTCCAAAGTCCAAAATTAAGGAAAAGGCGAGAATATTGATCAGCTTTGGGCATTATTATTTCGTATTGAGAACGGACGCATTGCCGAAGCTATTAATTTCCCTGGCGCTCAACATGCAGCAAATGCGTTTTTCTGGCGGGTATTTCAGATTAAACCAATTCCTGAAGGACTTGTTCACTACAGAGTTAATTAAATGATTATTGATCCAGAAAAAGTACCTACTGAAGCACGTTCCAATTATCCCGATGAATTTAAACCTAAAGTAGCAGGAAGAATTCGGCAACGCTTAGGCAATTTTGCCGGATTGAAAAACTTTGGGGTAAATTTAGTGAAATTAGAACCTGGAAGTTCTTCTGCTTTACGACATTGGCATTCTTGTCAAGATGAATTTATTTATGTTTTAGAAGGCGAGTTGACATTAATTACAGATGCGGGCGCAGAAGTACTCAAACCAGGAATGGCGGCGGGATTTCCAGCAGGTGAAGCCAACGGACATCATTTGGTAAATCGGACATCAACACTTGCAGTTTATTTGGAAGTAGGCGATCGCACTCCTAATGATCAAGCTAGCTATCCCGATGATGATTTAATCACAAAAGCTAGTCCTGATGGCAAATCTATAATTTTTGCTCATAAAGATGGAACAATTTATTAAAAGGAGAAAGGTAAAGGGGTAAAGGTTAAACACAAATGGCTGATTTTATTGCTATCTATGGTGCTTTAATTGTCTCTATGGTATTGGGAGCTTTGCTAGGACTATCGTTGTATTTACCATTAATGGCTGGACAATTATCTTTAGCTAGCCCTGGATTTTATGCTTTGGGTGGATATATCGCAGCAATTCTATCAACAACAGTTTTTACTTCTAGTGGTGATTCTTTTCCGATTCCATTACTGTTGTTGGAAATGTTAATTGCTGGTGTAATTTCAGGATTGTTAGGTGTAGCGGTAGGAATTCCAGCTTTGCGGTTACGGGGAATTTATTTAGCGATCGCCACGATTGCTTTTGTCGAAGTTTTGCGGGTTCTCTCCCTCAATTTGGATATCACAGGTGGTGCTGTGGGAATTTTTGGTATTCCTCAACCTTTCTCAACACAAATTGAATATTTATGGATTGCCCTACCATTATTAATAATTAGTATGATATTGATTTATCGTTTAGAACGTATTCGTGTTGGTAGGGCTTTAATCGCAATTCGTGAGGATGAGTTAGCAGCAAGTGCTATGGGAATTAACCCCACTTACTACAAAGTTTTAGCTTTTACACTAGGAGCAGTTTTAGCTGGAATGGTTGGTGCAATCAGCGCTCATTTTCTTAATACTTGGAATGCTCGACAAGGTACATTTGATGCCAGTATTATTTATCTAACTTTTGTCTTAATTGGTGGTTCGAGAACTTTTTTAGGTGCTGTAGTCGGAGGTATGTTATTTACAGCCTTACCAGAAGTCTTAAGAAGCATCGCTGACACAGGCGGTTTACCAACTTGGCTAGCGCAATTTTTAAGAGATGGCAGATTAATTATTTTTGGTTTACTAATAGTTTTGGGAACCATCTTTTTCCCCCAAGGACTCGTCACCCCAGATATTTTTAAAAGACGATCAATAACAAATGACAAATGATATTCTTTTAGAAGCAAAATCCTTAACTCGCCGCTTTGGCGGTTTAGTAGCAGTAAATAACATATCTTTTATTGTTAAAAAACATGAAATTTTTGGATTAATCGGCCCCAATGGTGCTGGGAAAACGACATTATTTAATTTAATTACAGGTTTAATTCCACCTTCTAGTGGACAATTAACTTATCAAAATCAAGAAATTTCTCAACTACATCCCCACCAAATCGCTGCTTTAGGTATCGCTAGGACTTTCCAAAATATTCGCTTATTTGGTGAACTTTCAGCACTAGAAAATACAATCATTGCCCGACATTTGCATATTCATAGCAATATACTTACAGGTATGATGGGAGTTCCACCAGCACCAGCAGAAGAACGTAAAAGTAAGCAAAAAGCTTTGGAATTATTAGAATTAGTTGGTTTGCAAAAACGCGCTGAGGAAAAAGCTAAGAATTTTGCCTATGGTGATCAACGACGGCTAGAAATTGCTCGTGCTTTAGCCTTAGAACCACAAATTTTACTTCTTGATGAACCCGCAGCTGGAATGAACCCCAGCGAGAAGCAGCAACTCAGTGAATTTATTCGCAATTTACGCGATCGCTTTAATTTAACGATTATCCTCATTGAACATAATGTACCCTTAGTCATGGGTTTGTGCGATCGCATTGCGGTTTTAGATTTTGGTAATTTAATTGCCTTGGGAGAACCGACTATGGTTAAAAATAATCCAGCTGTTATAGAGGCGTATTTGGGTAATGAATAATTAATAATTATCTTAGTGTCTTAGTATTTTATAAAAACTTTATTTTAACCACCAAGGCACTAAGACACTAAAAAACATACTGAATGTTTGATAAACCAAAGATGCACACAGATGAACACAGAGAAGCAGAAAAGCTACCCAATTTTAGAAATTAAAAACCTATATGTTAATTATGGGGGTATTAAGGCCCTCAAAAATATTAATTTAGTTGTCAATAACAGTGAAGTAGTCACTCTCATCGGTGCCAACGGTGCAGGTAAAACTACTACTCTGCGGGCTATATCTAAAATTATCAATCCTAAAAGCGGCGAAATTACCTACAGTGGACGCAATATCAGCCGTCGTCAACCCCACGAAGTTGTACAATTGGGTATGGCCCATTGTCCAGAAGGACGCAGAGTATTAACGCGACAAACTGTTTATGATAATTTGCTTTTAGGTGCATATATTCGTTCTCAGCAAGCAGAGATAAAGAATGATATTCAGCAGCAATTTCAGCTATTTCCACGTTTAGCACAAAGACGCAATCAACTAGCGGGAACCCTGAGTGGTGGTGAACAACAAATGTTAGCGATCGCTCGTGCTTTGATGAGTAGACCAAAACTTTTATTATTAGATGAACCAAGTTTAGGTTTAGCACCAGCGATAGTTAAAGAAATATTTAGTATTATTGAGAATTTACGGGCGACAGGTGTGACAATTTTGTTAGTCGAACAAAACGCCAATTTAGCATTACAAATTGCAGATCGAGGATATGTATTAGAAGCTGGTTGTATTACTATCACAGGTGCAGCATCGGAATTAATGATGGATGAACGAGTGAAAAAAGCTTATTTGGGATAGTTTTATAACTTAAGAGTTGGAGTTTTTATGAAATGTTTTTTTGCTGATGATGAGTTTTTAATTGATTACTAATATTTATTCATTGCTCCCTAGCTAATAACTAATATATTTATCCTCTCTCTTTATATAGAGTAACTAATATGTCTATGGAAAGAAGGCTAAATTTGAAATCATAAGCTAATTTATAAAAAACAAAGCTAAACGAAACAAATCAAAAGTGACTATCATTTTTTCAACGTTTATTAAATAGTAAGCTCGCTCAAATAATAAACATCAATAAAAGTTTTGTTTGTTTCCAATAGCAATTTTTGAGGAGATAGCAAAAATGAGTCTGCTACAGCAGAGCCGTAAAATGATTACGGCTGTTGTCTTGATTTTGGTTTTAACTATCACTACTGCTTGTGGTGGTAATGTAGCCCAAGTTGACCGTACCACAAATCCGCCAGTCGTTGGTCGAGATGTAGCTTATACACAATTAGAGCGAGGAAATACTGCATCTGGACAAAGTTTTGGTAACTGGGTTGTACAAACTTCGCGGGGATTAGTCAAAGATGCTTACGTGCGCGATAACAATAAGTTAGGTGTAGTTATTTCCCCACAAGTTCGTCCTAACGAAGTACGTTCCTTAGCAAGATCTTTAGTTGAAGGTTTTCGGAAAAATTTCCCTAGTCAAGATTTAACTGTTTTGGTATATGCACCAGACAAGCAGCTGATTTTGACAGCTAAGTATGATACTCAAACCAATCAAGTTCAATACAGTTAGAAATTGTTGGTTGTTATGTGTTGTTTAGTGTCTTAACTAACAACAAGAATAAGAAAAGGAGATTAGTACAGTGAGTAGCAGTGAAGAGTATAAGCGCCAAATTATGAGAGATTTGGCTCAGGGTGATGTTGAGTCTCTTGGTGATGCTCCTAGTGGTGATCCATCACAAGATTATCAAAGCTTTGATGATTTTGCTCAACGTACAACAACGTCTGAACGTCGCCAAATGTTTGAACGCTCTTTTAATACAAACAGCATTCCTCCTAGCCAAATGGAGCCAGAATTACAAAAGGCGATCGCTAATATTAAACCTAATGAAAGAGATGATGTAGCACGCGCTTTTTTCAAACACTTCAAGCAAAGAGGATTGGATGATCGCCATCTTGAGCAACAGTTAGGTCTTTCTACTCGCCATCCCAACCGCATGAGTGCAGATGATGTTAGCAGACTCGCCTCATTTGCATATCACAATCATCCTGACATTTTCAAAGAAGTATTAGCAGAACAGCCAGCTATTATCAACTTTCTCAGCAATCCTGTTGTGGGAGCTATTGTAGGACTTGCTGCTGCTAAGTGGTTAGGTGGTCGTCACAAGTAAATTTGAGTCTACAAGCATAAACATAGAGCAAAAAACAAGGATGGTAAGGTGCATCCTTGTTTTTTGCTCTATGTTTGTGTTTGAACTATTAACTAACAACTCTTCCTACGGGAACAATGCAGAAAATCGTCTATTTGGATACAATTTAGAAGTAAGGAGAGCCGAGGAGAAAGATTAAAGTGCTATTAAAAGGCTTTGAGATAGAGATGTACACTGGCACGGCTAGTGGTGAAATCGTCGGTCTCTCTGATAAGATTACTGCATCTTTGGATGGATATGTAAGAGAGCCAGATAGCAGGAATGTAGAGTATATTACTGCACCCAATCATAATTATGACCAGTTATTGTGCGCCATCTTACGTCCTCGGCTGAGACTGCGAGAGTATCTCCAAGAGTTAGGCAATTATACTCTCATTCCAGGCAGCACTTTGTCTTTGGGTAGTAGCGATCGCTTTTTTCGTTCTGACCCTACAAATCCTTATCATACTTTTATTGAGCAAACCTACGGCACAAAAGTAGTTACGGCTAGTGTCCATATTAATATTGGCATCAATGACCCAGAACTACTTATGCGTGCTTGTCGGTTGATTCGGCTAGAAGCACCTTTATTTCTGGCTTTGAGTGCTTCTTCTCCTTTTTTAGATAGCAAAGCAACCAATTATCATTCTACTCGTTGGGGTGTATTCCCACAAACACCCGCTCATGTACCGTTATTTAGTAGTCATAACGATCATATCCGATGGGTAGAACAGCAACTAGCAGCCGGAACAATGCAAAATGTTCGTCATTTGTGGGTGTCGGTACGACCAAATGGCGATCGCCGTCCTTATGATTTAAATCGGCTAGAATTGCGAATTTGCGATTTAGTTACAGACCCTATTTCCTTATTAGCAATTACTGCTTTGCTAGAAGCACGTCTATTACAACTAATCGACAATCCCCACCTTGATCCTTTAACTCAAAGTACTTTTTCTCCAGAGGAACTGATCTCTTTAACTGCTACCAACGAAATAGCAGCAGCTACTTCTAGTCTTGATGCCCAACTGCTACATTGGCAAGATGGCAGAACTATTACTGCTAGAAATTGGATTGCTGAACTTTATCAACAAGTGTGGCCAGTAGCTAAACAAAATGGCTTCAGTTGTTTCCTTTCACCTTTACAGAAAATTCTCCGGGAAGGAAATGAAGCTCAACAATGGTTACAACTTCATGCTGTTGGTTTTAGCGCTAAAACCACAATTATTCAAGCTATTCGCGCTACACAAGAACGTGAAGCAGAATTAGAAGATAAATTATGTGTCTCCTCAATGGCGTAACAAGTCTTTAGATTTTAGATTTTGAGCCAAAAAGATTCTTAATTTTGAAATTTATACGCCCTTGGTGTCCTCGCAGGGTATTTTGAATAGTTTTCTCTCCCTTCCCTTGTCTCCTTTGTCCTCCTTGTCCCCCTTCCACGACTTGTCGGAAAAAACCCACAGTCCTAAGAGGGGGTTGACACCTCACCCCTAATCTCTAGGAAGTTGATAAACTCTCCAGAGATGTAATCATCTACCTTGGGGTATAGAAAATCATCTTTTAGGAAAATAGTATTTTAACCACTCTCAGAGAAAAATCTGAGGGATTTCTTTGTTTTGTTTTAAATTTCTAATCAATTATGATAGGTTGATATTCATTAACAAAAACTATAAGAAGCCTCTATCAAGAGATAGATTTGAAAAATTTTATACTTTATGTTTAAAGATACTGTGAAGCTGGGAAAAAATGCCTCAGGTAGTTCTAGTTAATCCCCTTATACCGCCGAATACAGGTAATATTGCTCGTACTTGTGCTGCCACAGGTACAGAACTACACTTGGTTGGGCCTTTAGGATTTGAAATTAGCGATCGCTATCTTAAAAGAGCTGGTTTAGATTACTGGCCCCATGTCAAGCTGCATTATCACGAGTCTTTAGAAGCCTTGAAAATCTTACATCAGCAAAGAGGAGGAAGATGGCTAGGATTCAGTGTACGTGGTAGTTATAACTATGCCAAATTTCAATTTCAAGCAGATGATTGGCTGCTGTTTGGTAGTGAAACTACAGGTTTACCACCAGAAGTGATTAAGACTTGTGATTCCACTCTCTACATTCCCATGAGTCAATCTCAAGTTCGCAGTTTAAATCTTTCTGTGAGTGTCGCTGTGGGCTTGTTTGAAGCGTATCGCCAGTTGGGTTATTTAGAATGAATCACAGAATACAAGGGGTATATAAATTTACAGTTTAAGTGAATATACTTTTAGATAAATAAAATCTTAATCTATCTAGTAAATATATAGATACAATTCTCCTGTAGTTGAGTTATTTATAGGTAGTATAATATACTTTATTGTTCCAAAGTTCGCAAATCTCAAGTAATAATACTTAAGAAAAATACTAATCATATATAAGAAATTTGTATATGGCAAAAGACAGAATTGGTGAATCTAACGATAGATTTTTGTAAACTCTATTTTTTCTAGCATGAGGAACAAAAATCAATAAACTATGTCATATCAACCATTTGAGCTACTTTGTAACCCATTCATTAAGTTATTGGAACGTAAAGGAGTGTAAATATGCCTATGAGTTGATACGGTTGTGTTTTGGGGAAGAATCAACTTACAGTCTCATGTTTAGATGACGGATTGAGCAAAAAACCTTTGAAGATTATTGAAAAATATCTATAAACGGTAATTTTCTCTTCCAAGCAGTCCTGACAGTAAGTTTTGAGACAACTATAAAAGAGCAAGACGTTGTAATGTTATGAGCAGTGATCAGACAAGTAAACCAAAAATAAATTTTTTACAAAATTTTCAAAAAGTAAACTTGTCTAAATTAAAGAAGCAAGTTAATCTTGCCTAAGTATCTCTGTCCAATGTGGTCTTGCTTTGTTGTTTGATGTGATCTGAATCATTGACTAGTACCCGACTATAATATCGAGGTTCAGTTAAGCGCTAGTGTTCATAGGAGGTCGTCTTTGAAACGAGCATTGAAAAAGAGAGATAAGGCTGTGTTAGAAAACACCCAAAGCGAGGAAGTACCGGTGGAACAGCAGAATCCAGTTAATTCACGTATTCACCGTCTAGTACCAACAAAAGCCGCGATGATTGGCTTGGCAATCTCAATGGGAGCGACTAGCCTTTTGGTGACTCGACAAAGCGATCAAGCGTTGGCGGCGGAACCAGTAGGCAATCAAAATACAGCCTCAACCCTTCCTGCTGCGGCCGATGCGGAATTAAAAATTGCTCGTACAAATCATTTCAAGTCCGAGACTAGATCATTGGTGAGCCAGCCTGAAAATCCTGTTTTAGTTGAACCAACAGCAATTTCACAAGTGCCTGGGCTGAGAGCAAAATGGCAAGTTGTCACAAAAGGAATATCTGTGCCAGTTCATACACCAGTTGTGGTACCAACCAAGGCAAACAGGCTGGGTGCTCCAAGTGACAAAAATAATACACATACAGCCACAAAGCAACTTGATACTGTTAGAACATTATCAAATGGTTATGGAGTAATCCAAAATCAAACCACATCTTTATCCTTTGCTGCTCAACCGCAAACAGTGGTAATAAACAATGCAGTTAGCAGCGAAGTAAATGCCCAACTGAAAGCGCAGCAAGAATTTGCACTCTACCGCTTGCAGGAAAAATCAGACCGATTAAGAGCCAGTCTGGCACAAATCAGATCTCAGAGAACTACGGAATTACCCAAAGTTGCTGTAAATCAAGCTCAGTCAACGACAGTAGTTACTAAGCCAATTTCACAAGACACAAGCAACACTTTTACACTACAGTCCCAAACTAAAAGTGATGCAAGCCAAGCTAGTCTCGTGTCTAGATTGAAGCAGCAAAAAAATGCGGTGAATACAGCCACACCAACAGCTGTGACACCAACACCTGCAACCCCAGTTATCACACCTACCGTTACAGCAGCGAAAGTTGTCCCTCAATTGGCTAGCGCTGGCTATGAAGTCAAGCCAGGAGATACATTAGCAGCGATCGCACGCGCTCATGGTACATCAATATCAGAATTAGTTAAGGCAAATCGTCTTAATAATCCCAATCAACTACAAATTAATCAAAAACTCAATATTCCTTCCACTGAAGCAAGCAAAGCTACCATCCCAACATCAGTAGCGATTAACGAGAGTGCTTTTGAATTGAGTCATAATTCCAAAGTTACCAATACAAGCCCTAATTCAGAAATTGCTGATTCCAGCACTTCTGCAATAGAGTCATTATCTTTAAACAATCAAATTCCAGCCAATAATAATTCTACAGATTCGACAGCAAATACAGCTACCACAGAAAATGCTTATGGCATGGGTGGTGATAGCCCCATACCCACTGCTGTTACCGAAATGCAGTTGGCTAGAAGACAAGATACTACCAAATCAAAGAATGGCAAAAATACAAATTCACGTCTAAACAGCTTAAAAGCAGAAATTGAGAGATTACGAGCAAAATACCGCGCTCAACAGTCTGGTAGCACAGTTGTAGCAGAGGAAGTCAGCAATAATAGTGATGCTGTACAAATTCCAGTTACACAACCAAATAATGTTGCTATACCTATTAAAGTATCCAGACCTACTATCAATGTAGTAGTACCTACCTCAGCTATTAAACCTAATTCACTACCAGTGTCAATCCCTGTTCCTCAACCAAAGGGATCAACCTACAGTGTGCAGCCGACTAATCCCTCATTCCGCTCTAATAGACAGAATAATGAGCCAGTTAATCCAGAATTTGTTGCCAATCAAAATAAAAAGGTAGCAACACCTGGTTTAGGTGGAGATCTACCTCAGTCTTTTAATGCCAAGCGAGGAACTCAAGTTTCTCCAGAATTACCACCATTAGCGGCAGTTGATACATACCTGCCCAAACCAATTGAAGAAATTACGCCTACATCTAAAGGCTATATTTGGCCCGCTAAAGGAGTTCTCACCTCTGGTTATGGTTGGCGTTGGGGACGGATGCACAAAGGAATCGACATCGCTAACGGTACTGGTACACCGATCTATGCTTCCTCTGGTGGTGTTGTAGAAAAAGCCGGTTGGAATAACGGTGGTTACGGTAACGTTGTGGATATCCGTCATGCTGATGGCAGTTTGACTCGTTACGGTCACAACAGCAAAGTTTTGGTGCGAACAGGTCAACAAATAAACCAAGGTGAAATGATTGCTGAAATGGGTAGCACTGGCTTTAGCACAGGCCCACATAGCCACTTTGAAATCCATCCATCTGGTAAAGGTGCAGTCAATCCTATGGCCTTCTTGCCACCACAACAACGTATATAGTTTCTCTCTGCTAGTAAATCACCCACACTGGCTTGGAATACCAAGTACAGTGTGGGATTTACAAATTCTCATCGATAACCAACAAAAAAATCAAAAATTCTAGGTATGTAAGACTAGCAATTACAAAACTAGTATGCTATATTTAAAAATCGGTGATAAAAGTTTGGCTCAGTAGCTCAGTAGGTTAGAGCGGGGGACTCATAAGCCCTAGGTCGTGTGTTCGAATCACACCTGAGCCACTAAAAAAATAAATTTTTTTGTGATTTTAACTGCGAAGGTGACGGAGTACCTCAGCAACTGACGAAGCTTGAGCGATCGCTCCTCTAGGTGTGTGTGGCGCGTCACCATCAAAAATTTCCGAAATTGAGCCAAGACAGCCGTCAGCAAGAAAATGCTCTAACAGAGGTTCCCACTCAAAAGGTAACTGTTCTGTGCCATAAAAACGTTTCCAAGCTCGAATAAAAGGGCCAATTAGCCAGCACCAAACAGTACCTTGATGGTAAGAGCGATCGCGCTGTTGTGGATGACCCGCATATTTACCGATAAATTCTCGATCACTTGGATCAAGGGTACGAAGACCATAGGGCGTGAGTAAGCGTTCAGTAGCCAACTGTAATATCTGACGCCCCTGTTGAATAGAAAACGCACAATGGGCCAGGGAAAGCGCAATCACAGCATTTGGGCGAACCTGAGAATTACGACGATCATCTGGCTCTATAGTGTCGTATAAATAGCCCAACGGGGAATTCCAGAACTTTTGGAGTGAGTCTTTGACTTGTTGGGCTTGCTGACTATAACGTCGAGCCTGTTTTGCCAAACGACTTGTTTCGGCGACCGATTCTTGCTCACTCAAAATTTCTGCCCACCGAGAAGCCCAGCATAAAGCTGAGTACCACAAAGCGTTGATTTCTACTGGCTTACCACAACGAGGTGTAACTGCTTGTCCATCAACTACTGCATCCATCCAAGTTAAGGCTACACCACGAGCATCCCAACCAATTAGTCCATCGGTAGCATCAACTTGAATGTTATAGCGCGTACCACCAATAAAGGCTTTATAAATTTGTTGTACTACTGAGTATTGCTCTGCTAGAAACAACCAGTCTTGAGTTGCTTCTAAATATAGTCCTAAGCTTTCAATCCACCATAAAGCCGTATCAATACTATTGTAAACAGGTTCACTTTCCAGACACGGAAACAAATTTGGGATCAGACCGTGGCGACAGTAACGTCCAAGACTCTGTATCAGTCCTTTTGCCAAATCAAATCGCCCCCTCAGCAACGCTATACCTGGTAAAGCAATCAAGGTATCACGTCCGCGATCATTGAACCAATGATAACCAGCTATGAAAGTAGGTTCATGATTAGAGGTTCGCAAAATGACAAACTGATCGCTGGCTTTTAGTAATTGCTGCCAAATAGGATACTGAGTATTGGGTACTGGGTATTGGTTAGTAGGAAAATAATTGTTCAAGTTCACCAAGTCCCTAGTTCTTAATCCCCTATCACTAGCCCCTTTTTTATCCCATCCAAATACTAAAGATAGCCGTTCTTGTTCGTCTTCAACAACTTCTCCAAAAGTCTCGTCCGTCAGAGAACTTTGTAGAAGATCGGGAAAACCCACCTTTGCTTCTAAAGTGACTATATCCCCTGGTGCAAGTGTAACTGTTAAATAACCAGGACTGTAGAGGTCTTCGCGATCGCTCAATCCTCGCCTTGTCTCCTCTGGTAAATGGTAATTCCAATACCAAAATCCATCTGGTTGGTAACTGCCTTGTGTCCAGCGTAAGTGCCAAGGTGTGCCAAACTCTCCTGAGTTAATCCCTTGAAAACAGACTTGTCTTTGTCCTAGCAATTGTGAAAACTGTAACTGTGGAGTAGCTTTTTGCTGGTTATGAAAATCGCGATCGCTGATTAGTAGTCGTAACCTCAAAATCGCCTCATCCCTACCGTCATAACGATATTGAATTAAAAGGCGATGACACAATCGGAATTGGGCATTGGATATTAAGCATTGGTTATTCTCCACGTCCCCGCGTCTTTCTGCTCCTTTGTCCCTGCTCCCTTGTCCCCCTTCTTCCCTCTCTCCCCAAGCGTGAGGCATTATCAACTGCCTAGTTAGCTGCCAGTCATCTTGACCCCAAACCCATTTGGGAACTGGATTAATATCAAAATGATGTAACAGTTCGTAACCTGTCGGATCAATCTGACCACCACCCCAAAAATTTGTCCCCAATGCTATAACTTGCTTTGGTAGTTCCAAACTAGCTTCTAGATGCGAAAACAGTAGAGTTCGTCCAGAAGGCGAATTAGTCGCAGCAAATAACCAACCATGATAAGTGCGAGTGCGGACATCAGAAACCGTACCACTGGCAAAACTTCCCAAGCCATTTGTGAGCAACCATTCTCTTGTATCTAAATCGACCATTTGCTACTCAAAATCGTTATGAGTATGATATAGTTGTAACAGTTCGTAATTAAGCTGTCAGGGCATAAATAGGTAAGCGTTACCTATACACCCAATATGAGTGGGCAGTTAGTACTTAGCCAACCCAAAATTCAGGGTATTGGTTGGGAAAGAATTGCGTGGATTAGAGGGTAAATAAGCCCCTGATACTATGTTCTTTTCCAAACCGCCAAAGAAACTTTGGCGGACTACTAGACGAAAATAATTTCCAAGGAGAATTAGTATATGTCTACAGAAGGATGCCTCCGTGTTGGTCAATCAGCTCCCGACTTTACAGCAACTGCTGTGGTAGATCAAGAATTTAAAACAATAAAACTTTCCGATTATCGCGGTAAGTATGTTGTTCTGTTTTTCTATCCCCTAGACTTTACTTTTGTCTGTCCTACAGAAATCACAGCTTTTAGCGATCGCTACGAAGATTTTAAAAAGATTAACACAGAAATACTAGGTGTGTCTGTTGATAGCGAATTTTCACACCTAGCATGGATTCAGACTGATCGCAAGTCTGGAGGTGTTGGTGATCTCAACTATCCCCTTGTGTCTGATATCAAGAAAGAGATTAGCAGCGCTTACAATGTCCTTGACCCAGCAGCTGGTATAGCCTTGCGTGGTTTATTCATCATCGACAAAGATGGTGTCATCCAACACGCGACCATCAACAACCTCGCCTTTGGTCGTAACGTAGATGAAACTCTGCGGACATTGCAAGCTATTCAGTACGTGCAGTCTCACCCCGATGAAGTTTGTCCTGCTGGTTGGCAGCCTGGTGACAAGACCATGGTTCCTGATCCTGTCAAGTCTAAAGTTTACTTCTCTGCTGTTTAATTTCTACCTTGCCCAGAGGCTTGGTATATTCCAGCTTAGATTGGCGTTAGGCTTATCGCCTAGCCAATCTCTCTAACGCAAGATGTCAAATCTGTCTAATAAGTTAAATTAACCACAGAGATATATTATGCACACAGATATAAATTAATCGGTGGCATTTTATATTTTTTCTGTGGTTTGTTTATGTAATAGCTTTGATATTTTTATTGAGGATAAATTATGTTAGTTACAACTGATTTTAGCGGTTTATTTAATGAGCGCTTTTTTCGGAATTTTTTACCCATTCCAGCAGCTAATGAAATACCATTAGGATTTTTAACACCAGATTTTCAACTGCCAGATATCACCAACAATACTTTGCTCAAATTATCAAATTACAGAAATAAGCAACCAGTATTACTTGCTTTTACTCGGATTTTTACAGAAAAACAATATTGTCCCTTTTGCTATCCACACATTAAAGCCTTGAATGAAAACTACGAAAAGTTTCAAAATCAGGGTATAGAAGTTTTGATGATTACTAGTACCGATGAACGACAAAGTCAAATAGTTGTCAAAGATTTAGGCTTGAAAATGCCGTTGCTGAGTGATCCTACCTGCCGAGTGTTTCGCACTTATAATGTTGGGCAAGCTTTGGGAGCGCCTTTACCAGCACAATTTGTTTTAGATCAACAAGGTAGGCTTCGTTATAAGCATTTGTTTTCTTTTTTAGATTACAATGCGAGTATAGAAATATTGCTAGAGCAATATAATTAATTGTGGGTTCACGCATAACGTGAAATTATTCTCACGGGATTTAAAGCCTTCCAACCATTTGTCGCGCATAACAAAGATTGACTCAATGCGATCGCCTGACTTAACATCACCAACTTCAGCAGATTTTGCAACCGTACTTCATCAAGCTGTGTTTGCATATCGCCAAGAAACAGGCGATCGCCCCAGGGCTACAGCAGTCGTAAATGCCTTATTACAAGCAGAAAAAACTACTAAACAACAAAAAATAAAATATACTTTTACATCTTTACTTGGTCAATGGCGACTGTATTTCACCACTGGTACACGTAAACTAAAAAAGCGAGGAGGAATTGAATTAGGTAGAGGTTTTTATCTACCAAAATTAGCATCAGCACACATTTGTTTTGCCGCTACAGATATGGTTGATGGTAAAGGCGAAATTGGCAATCAGGTACAACTTGGTCCCTTATTGTTAAAACTCACAGGACCAGCCAGATATTTAGGGAAAAAAAACTTGTTAACTTTTGATTTTACCCAAATGCAAATCAGCTTGTTTGGTCGTGTAGTTTACAAACAACAAATTCGAGGCGGAAAGAGTCAAACAGAGGATTTTTACAATCAAGCTATTGCCAAACTTCCCTTTTTTAGCTTCTTTTTGATCACAGAAGATTTAATCGCGGCGCGTGGACGTGGGGGAGGGCTGGCTATTTGGATAAAAGAAGACAGTCCTTCGGGAATGAAAATTTGAAAATTAAAAATTCAAGCAATTCTATTTTGAATGACCCTCACCGATTTCCAACTTCTGAAACCCATATACTCATATACCTCTATGTTTATTATATGTATATTTAGATAAAATATTCTGAGTCTTGGGGATTTGGGAGGATCGAGTCGTGGAAATAACCACGATGAAAGTGCAAAATATGCAAACACAACAGGATGCGATTTCTTTAAAAGATTGGTCTTGGGCTTTCTGGCCTATTTTACCACTCTACCCTTTTGGCAAACGACGCACACTCTGCCAAGAAGTAGTTAAGGATACGATCTGGACTTTTGACCAGATACAAGGCATTTTCTATGTTGTTGTGCCAATTCGCATGACTGTTGTGAAACTAGAAGCAGGTGGACTGCTGGTTTATGCACCGATCGCACCAACTCCAGAGTGTATACGCCTGGTTGAAGAATTAGTTGCAGAACACGGGGATGTTAAATATATTATCCTGCCCACTATTTCTGGTTTAGAACATAAAGTTTTTGTCGGCCCTTTTGCTAGACGCTTTCCTCAAGCACAAGTGTTTGTAGCCCCGAAGCAGTGGAGTTTTCCTCTCAATTTACCCCTGAGTTGGCTGGGTTTACCTCTAGGACGAACCCATGTACTGCCAGCTAATAGTAGTGATGTACCCTTTAGCGATGAGTTTAATTATGCAATTCTTGGCCCTATCGAGTTGGGACCAGGACGATTTGCCGAAGTTGCATTTTTCCACAAGCGATCGCGGACACTGCTAGTTACAGATATAGTCGTGTCTATCCCTGCTGAACCACCACCAATAGTTCAACTTGATCCTTATCCTTTGCTATTTCATGCTAAAGACGACACTTTCCACAGAGTTTTTGACACTGAAGCTAACCGTTGTAAAGGATGGCAACGCATTGTATTATTTGCTTTTTACTTCCGACCGAGTGCGCTAGAAGTTATTGGCACGGGACAAGTTTTTCGTCATGCATTGGAAGCGCCAGATCGTTCCAAGAAAGCCTATTTTGGTTTGTTTCCTTTTAAGTGGAATAATTGGCAACAATCGTTTTATCGCTTACGCAAAGATGGACGCTTATTTGTTGCGCCAATTCTGCAAACTCTGATTCTGAACCGAGATCCAGAAGAAACTATCAAATGGGCTAACTTAGTGGCGAGTTGGGATTTTGTGCGGATAATTCCTTGTCACCTTGATTCACCGATTGACGCAACCACAAGTCAATTTCGGCAAGCTTTTAGTTTTCTTGAGAAAACAGAAAATCCTCTTGAGTCTTTACCTGGAGAAGACTTGGAATTTTTAAATGAACTTTCCCAAGGATTATGCGATCGCGGTATTACGCCACCAGCGAAAGAAAGGGTATAAGGGGTGTTATGTGAATGATTTTTGATCACAAGTGAAAAATCTGGATTTTTGGGCAAAGATGGCAATAGCCCAACATCGAAGATTATGCAAGTTTTGAGAGATAATTTGGACACGATCATTCAATTTAAAAATAGCGAAACGGAAAGTATTTTGGTATTGGCGTAGTGTGGAGCGGCCACATAACATGCAAAACCAGGGGTTGCAGTTGCCAATTGGCGATCGCTGGCGTTTAGTTCAGTCGTTATTGACTTCAATTCAACAAGAAACACTATTGTTTAATCTTCCAAATCTAAGCTTAAAGGGTAAAGATATCTCTGTGTTTATTTAAGCTGTATTTGTTGGTTAATTCTTCTAATTGTGATTGTAAACATAGGGGTTGATATCCTAATGCAAAAGCTTGAGAACTATCTAAAGAAACATCGCTGGGTCTAGGTGCAGACATTTTTACATCTTGTTGCAGACAGGCTTTTAATCCGGTAGTGGGTAATTGAAATATTTCTACTAACAAACGTCCAAAATCATACCGAGAAATTCTTTCTTTACCACCTAAGTGAATGATACCTTTTACTTTTTCTAATGCTAATAATAGTCCTTTAGCTGCGGTGTTAGCACTAACTGGTGTGCGAAATTCATCTGTAAATAATTTTAGTTCTTTACCTTCTTGAAGAGTTTGTATAAATGGTTGTATAAAGCTGCTCGCAGTGGGTGTTGCTGCACCAAACATTAATGGCATTCTACACACAGCAGTTAAAGGATAGCGTTCTAACATTCCCACTTCTGCCATCACTTTTTGTTCACCGTATTTATTTACAGGACATACGGGATCTGTTTCAGGGTAAGGAGGATTTAAACCATCAAAAACAAGGTCAGTAGATGTAAATACGCAAGGAATACAATGATCTGCACACAAACCAGCAATGTTGTGAGAAACCATTACATTCGTTGCGTAAGTTTCTTCAGGATGATTTTGGCAATAATTAGGTTGTGATTGTGCGGCGGTATGAATTACTGCGGCTGGCTGAATTTCACTAAATATCTGTTTCAATTCCTGAAAGTTTGTTAAATTGACTTTCAGCATTTTGGTATTAGGAATTTCTACAGAGTTAGTCAAGAAAGTTCCATAAACTTCCCATTTGAGATTTGCTAATTGGCAAAGATGCCAACCTAAAAACCCACTAGCGCCAGTAACTAACAGTTTTCGCATACATCACAATTTCACACCGTTGGGGCAAAGGATACCATAAATTTTACATCTTTACATCCTCATAAATATCTGCGATCGCTATTTCTAAGTCTACAGAAGCTAATTTGAGATTATCTTCTTCTTGTAGCAATTTTTCTACAAACCAATTGTTTTGATTGTTTTTACGATAGACTTCAACCTTGATTTCTGATTCGCAAACTAATACATATTCTTGCAAACTTTTTAATCGACGATAATTCATCAGCTTTTCGTTACGATAAATACGTTCCGTGGCTGAGGAAAAAACTTCCACTATCAAACAAGGTTGATGCTTGTAAAACTTTTCTCGGTCTTGAGGATTGCAAGTGACACAGATATGTGGGTAATAAAATATGTCTAAATCATCAATCCTAATCTTCATCTCTGATGAATAAATCCGATAATCTGTACCAAACAAATGTGTACGTAATCGGGGCAATATATTGCTAGTGATCACTTTACAGTGATCACTGTCTTCTCGCATTGGATAGACTTGACCCGCTAGATATTCGTGACGGATTCGGCTTTCCAGTTCAAATTGTAAATATTCATCAACGCTGAAATTCAAAAATTTGGTATGGGTATACATCCTCTATCACACTGTGTAGATGGCTAAGTAAGTTTTCCAGAATTTTTTGAAATCAGCACCCCGGTTTGGTTGGAATATCTAAGTCGGTTGAGTATGGAACATCCCAATTTTTTCAATATACTGCGCTTGGGTTTAAACCCTTAGCTAATAGCACAAATCGTCTTCAGACGACTTCATAAAATCAAGTAGTCTGCTTCACTATGAGACTGCGATTTCAATCGCAGGCAGGTTTTTTGAACATTTGGGATGCTCCCATTGAGTAGTTATTGACTTTTCAAAAATCAAATGGGATTCCTATCAAATCTGTGCTAACAAAGTCATACAGATGTTCTTTTTCAATCAATATACGTACTAACTTGATAATAAGTTAATACTATCCAGTTATATATTGTAAAATATTATGGTGTAAATACAGTTAATTAAATGTAACAATTAATATATGACATTAAAATCAGTAAAAACAGGAATAGAGCGGATTATATGCTAATTCAGGTAAATTTTATTAGTATTTATTCAAATATTTAGCTATCATTGGGAGTTATTTATCCGTGTTTTTACGGAAAATTGCATAGTCCTCTTCTATATGACCGAACAAGGCAAAAGTCACTCATAAAGCAGGACTTACGCAAGTGTCACAAAAATTTCAAAATTTTGCTTGTAGTGAGGACTTTAGTCCTCACTACGAACTTAAAATAATATGCCAGTTGCGTAAGTCCTGATAAAGAAAAAGTGCTGGTACTAAGCGCCTAAATTTATTTATGGATCGATCAGGAAAACATTTATTACTCTTCCTTGAAGCCGCTGAGTCGCAAAGCGTCCCGTGAGGGATACGCGTCTACCAGACGCACAGCGCGAGAAATAATACGTCCCTATTAAATCCCCTAAATTTATTTATGGGGATTATCTTTTTACTTTTTACTTTTTACTTCTTAAAAGAAGAAGACCCTTTGTCACAAATTAATAGGTTTTATTGAACTAATTTTACGGGATTCATTTTCTCTAACAGTGACCAAATTTCCTGGAGCATCGGCTCTAATCCAGCGCCAGTAACACCTGAAATTAAGAATACTGGGGCGTGAGAAAGATGGTTAAGTTGTGTTGCTAGTGATTCTAAATCTACACTTTCCCTATCAACTGCATCGATTTTGTTGAGAGCTAAAATTTGGGGACGATCTGATAAACCTCTGCCGTAATCCTGCAATTCTTGTTCGATGATTTTATAGTCTGCGATCGCATCCTCACTAGTTGCATCAATTAAATGCAACAGCACTCGCGTGCGTTCAATGTGACGCAAGAAATCATGTCCTAATCCTGCACCTTGGGAAGCACCTGTAATTAATCCTGGAATATCGGCAAAAACTGTACCATCACCATTGGGTTTACGTACCACACCTAAATTTGGCACAAGAGTAGTGAAGGGATAATCAGCAATTTTGGGACGTGCTGCTGATAAAGCAGAGATTAAAGTGGATTTTCCCGCATTTGGTAAACCAATAATTCCCACTTCTGCTAAAAGTTTTAACTCTAAACGCAGCTGCTTGATTTCTCCTGGTAATCCTGGTAAAGCATACTCAGGGGCGCGGTTGCGGTTACTCAAAAAATACTGATTTCCCAGTCCACCTTTACCACCTTTAGCAACTAGCAAATCTTGCTCAGATTGCACCAAGTCCCCAATAATTTCCTCTGTTTCGACATCATAAACTACCGTACCACAGGGAACTTCAATAATCAGATCCTTGCCATTGGCTCCGGTGCGATTATTTGGGCCGCCGCGAGAACCATGTTCTGCTTGAAAAAGATGGTTGTATCTGAAGTCAAGTAAGGTTTGCAAGTTTTCCACAGCACGTAAAATCACTGAACCGCCCTTTCCCCCATTACCACCAGAAGGGCCACCTGCTGGTACATACTTTTCCCGTCGGAAAGCGACAATTCCGTCGCCTCCCTTACCTGCTGCTACTTCAATTTTTGCTTGATCGATGAATTGCATAATTAGTTATTTGTCCTACCCTGCGGGAAGCCACTTGCGCGTTTATGTCATTGGTCATTAGTCATTCGATTTTGGATTTTGGATTGACCCACAGATTTTTATGCTTGCTCTGTACCATCAAAGAAGTATAAGTCATTAGTTACATTAGTCAAAAGTCTTGTACTAATGACCAATGACCAATGACTAGTAACCACTAACTAAATATATTCCGAAATATCCTCACCACAATCATCTGCTAAATAGGAGAGGGCGCGGAAACGTAAGCCAACCAGCTGTTCATACAGTGGATTGAGTTTACATAAAGGTGGAATGTGTACTACTTTGCGTCCAAATAGCTTAACATCACGTTCAAATGGACACTGGGAAGGAATCATTTTGCATAAGAAACGGGCGACTCTAGGATCTTGGATGTCTAGTCCGTCGAGCCAGTCACGGACTGGGTATAATGCGTCGAGTTGTCGCTTTGTGGGTGCGAGAACTAAAGGAGTCTCTACCTGCTGTTCTAATGGCTCTGTTGGGTGGAATTCTAAAGTATGACGCAGAGCTTCTAGTAAGTCTTCTGGTTCTCCCAAAGCCTTGCACAACTGGTGCAGAAGATAGTCTTCGCTTTTAGAATATGTACCATCAGCGATCGCCACCATCACAGCTGTACGCAAGAAATTTTCTGCTGCTGGCGTACCGTAACCCAGAAAAACAGCTAATTCCTCTGGTTCAATAACGCCTAAAGACTCCAAGTTTGTCTCAGGAGCCAGTTCATCTTTGGTAATGCTGGCAATTAATTCTTGTTCTTGGTTATCAAAATCACCATCTGCCCAAGCAATAGTCAGTAATCCACGCAGCCATGCTGCTACTTGTTCACTACTGTAGGGAGATTGAACGGCACTTGTCATAAACTCACGCCTCTAGCTTTTCCCAAGTCCATACTAATACAAGAAGGCAGGAGACAGTAGAGGCGGAGTGGCTTTTCAAGGTAGGTAAAATGCAGAAGCTAGAAAGCTTACATGATAAGCTTTTCATCATTTTTAAAAAGTACTTTTATTTACGCCTTGAAATTTTTTTATAGTTCACTACTCTGTATGTTCTATCGTGATTTGGTTGTGCTAAAATTATTGAGAATTTTTATAATTAGATTATTTCACAGATGTTACTTAACTAAGACTTATGACTAAAACAAAAGTCAATCTTGGTGTCATACAAGAAACATTGTTAATTACCTTATGGGCAAGAGCTACCGAAACAAAGCAATCTGATCCAATTATTGTAGACCCCAAATCAGTTGAGATTCTCCAAGCAATTGATTATGATTTTGATAAATTTATTAATGCTAAAAATTCGCAATCAGGGACTTGCTTACGAGGTATGATCCTCGACAACTGGATACGTAATTATCTAGAAAAATATCCCCAAGGTACGGTTGTTGAGATTGGTGCTGGATTGAATACACGCTTTGAACGAGTGGATAACGGACAAGTACGTTGGTTTGATTTAGATTTACCGGATGTAATGGAATTGCGGAAACAGTTTTTTCAAGAAACAGAACGTCGCCGTTTTATCACTGCTTCTTGTTTAGATACAGACTGGTTTAAGTGTGTAAAAGCTGTGAGTGTGCAACCCTGCATGTTTGTAGCAGAAGGTGTGCTGATGTATCTCAATGAAAAGCAAGTACAGCAACTTTTTGCCAATTTTTTACAACAGTTCCCAGGTTCATGGTTTGGTTTCGATTCTATGTCTCCTTTAATAGTAAAAAATCAAAAGTACCACGATTCTCTTAAATACACATCAGCCAAGTTTGACTGGGGAATTTCTGATATTCATAAAATCAAAAATTGGGATAATCGCTATCAAATCTTAGAGGTTTGTAGGTTTAGTGATTTGCCAAATCAGTATTTAAAGCGTTTTTCCCCCATCAATCGCTTCTTGTTTTCGTATATCCCACTCTTGGCAAATAGCTATCGTTTGGCTTTAGTTAAATTCGGTTGAATTCCAATAAAATTAAGATTAAGCAAAAGGTATAAATAATGTTTTATTTTGGCATTGAGCATGAAGTTGCTTTCCTGAATGCGGAAGGAAAGTTTGTAGATTTTTCTTGTACAAAATTTGCCGATTTTAATCAAATAATTGAACAGCTACCCACATATCCTCACGACTCAATGCAATTGTGTATTGGAGACGCTGGTATTAGAAAAAAAAGGTGGTATATCGAAGGGTTTGAGAGATTTGCAGAAGATACTGAAAAACTTATAGATTGTATTCCCAAAGGTATTGAAATCAGAACCACAATCAATCCTGATATTAAAAGTACTATTAATGAATTGTCGAAAAGTTTTGACTTGCTACGTCAAGTGGCTGCACAATTTGAGTTATCGCCAATTTTAATTAGTTTTAATCCCTACAAAACTGTTTTTGAGCCTGAACCCCCACTAAATAAATATGAACGTAGTATCTTACAGGCTAATCCTGATGAACAAACTGCTCATATTTTTATGGTCAGCTATGGTCCAGATTTAAATTTATCATTTCCTGATTTATCTTATGAAGGTTTAATTGATATTGCTAAAAAGCTAACTTACTATAGTCCTTATATTGTTCCTTTTAGTTTTAGTTCTCCTTTTTATAATGGTGATTTATGGGAAGGTTTATCGATAAGGACATTTATCAGAACAGGTAAAAGAGCCGCAGCAATTGTATTTGTAGAAAAACCAGAACAATTGATTCAGTCTACACCCTCACTGACAAAAATCGCACGTATTCCAGCAGAAGTAGGTCGAATAGAATTCAAATCATTTGATAGTTGTGATGACTTTTATCTTTATGCTGCATTACTAGCATTATTAAAAGGTCTGGTTTTGGATAAATCATTACCAGGAAGAGCAATAATTCCAGACGCCGAAAAACACCAAATCTCTGCAAAAGAGGGATTTGATCATCAAGAGATTTTTGCGATCGCCTCACAAGTTTTACAAGCTGCTGAAGTTGCGCTGGGGAAAGATCCAGACGTGAATTTACTCACACCACTAAAAGATATGCTTAATAATAAACAAACAAGAGCGTCTGTGATGATTAGTGACTTCAATCAACTGGGTTCAATAGAACAGGTATTGAAAAATAGTTACTTACGACTGTTTTGAAAATTGAGATTTTCCTAAAGCTCAGATATTATACCAATTCTCTGTAAAGCTGCACATTATTTTAACCCCTCCCAACCTCTCACCCTCCTTCTATCCATTACCCGGATCTTTCTCAACATTTATGAGAGTATTCACTCACGTTTTTTATAACCCTGATTAGTTCATTGTTCATTCTCAATAAAAACCCCGTTTTAGCGAGAATATTAAGCGCAATTTTGTCAAGTATGCTTAAAAATTCAAGTTCTAAGATGCTTACAAAATCAGGGTTTCAAGATTGTAAAGAAAGATGTGACTAATAGACATCTGGTGAAAAAGAATGTAGAGACGCGTAGCAAGATCCCCCAGGGTAATTTCGCGTCTCTACAAGGATTTCAGGTAACGCATAATTAATTTCTAGAGATGTCTAATGAATAGAGCAGTGGAGTTCTTTAGTACAAATTTATTCTTTAATTAAATTATTCTAATTCTAACGAGACTCTAATTGAGTAACTCGCTTTTCTAATCTTTGGACTTGTCGTTTGACTTCAACTACTAATGTAGCCAGTCTGTCAAACATTGGATCTTTTTGTTGGGAGAGATTGCGTCGAGAAGATGGCGAGGGAGTTATAGTTGTTCTTCGTGATGAAGAAGGACGGTTTGATAGCTGAGATTGAAGTTGATTAACTTGTGATTCTAAACGATTAAAATCTGCTTCTAGATTATTTAGGCGAGATTCTATTTGTTGCGATGCAGCAGGATGAGAAAACAAATCACCCCAGAACATAATAAATACCAATGTTCCCAGGCAGATCAATACCCAGATTCTTTTCATTGCTTTGCTATAGTGATAGTGATATCACTAAGTTAACGCAGCTCATCGCATAATTGGACTAGCATGATGGTGTGTTAAGTACCATTTTCCACCAAGAAATTCAAAGATATTCGTAGCAAGCGATCGCGCTTCAATTTTCCTACCATTAATCACTTGCATGACATTTTCTACTAACACAATATAAGCAAGATGATCGCGGAACTCGACAGTAATTATCTCGGTGTTTATTTCAATATAAGGCGTATTTTTAAATATCTTCTCCCAAGAGGTAGAAATTGCTTTCCAACCCCGGAGTATATTCCAACCCGGATGAATACAAACACTACCCGTTCCTTGAGACCAAACTGCACTCATAGCCTCAATATCTTTTTTTTCAAATGCACGGTAAAATGCGTCATTTACAGCTAAAATTTCAGAATTATTAGTCATTAGTCATTAGTCATTAGTCATTAGTTTATCTCCATGTCCCCTTTGTCCCTCAATCCCCATTACCCCTTATCCCCTCCAGGGGCCCCACCTGCCCCTTATCCCCAGAGGGGACCCCTACCTTCCCCAATCCCCTAACTACCTTCCACTTTTCACCACGCCAATGGTTTGCAATAATTGCTTGGCGGTGTAGGGTTTGGATAAAAAGGCTTTGACACCTATGTCTGTTGCGGCGTTCACCTTTTCGGTGGAAGCTAGTCCACTGACGGCGATGATTTTGACATGGGGATTAATTTTTTTCAAGGTGCGAATAGTTGTGAGTCCATCCATAGAAGGCATAAGCATATCTGTTAATACTACAGATATTTCGTCGCGATGTTCTGCATAAAGAGCGATCGCTTCAATGCCATCACAGGCTGTGATTGCTTTATAATTATGAATCTCTAAAGATGTTTTGGTGATGTCGCGAATCGAATCTTCATCGTCAACGACCAAAATTAATTCGCCATTACCACTGGGTAACTCTTTCTCTGTTTCTTCTATAGTTTCGGGTATCTGTTGTGCTGGCAAAAACACTTTAAATTGAGTACCCTTACCAAGTTCACTGTAGACATTGATAAAACCGCCATGACTTTTAATAATTCCCAGGACCGTAGAAAGACCGAGACCAGTTCCTTTACCAAATTCTTTGGTTGTATAAAATGGCTCAAAAATTCGATCTAATATTCCTGGAGCAATACCGACTCCTGTGTCGGTGACTGTAATGGCTACATAAGCACCAATTCGCGCATCTAAATGCATTCTGGCATAATTTTCGTCTACTAAAAAGTTTTCCGCAGAAATACTTAAACTCCCGCCAATAGGCATAGCATCACGGGCATTAACACATAAATTCATTAGTACTTGATGTAGTTGCGTAGCATCACCATATATAGTCCAGAGGTTTGCTGGAATGAGCGTAGAAACTTCTATAGATTTTGGGAATGTTTCTCTCATGACTTGCTGAATTTCTCTGACTATGTGCTTAAATTGCAGCAAGGTGCGATCGCCTTCCATACCGCGAGTAAAAGATAATACTTGCTTGACTAAATTTGCTCCCCGTTTAGCATTAGTAATTAAAATGGGTAAAAGTCGCTTACTGCGCTCATCATCCAGTTGTGATTCTAACAGTTGCGCTGTCATTAATATTGGTGCTAGGACATTGTTAAGGTCATGGGCAATACCGCTAGCCAGAGTACCTATACTCTCTAATCTTTGGGCGCGTAAAAATTGGGATTCTAATAGTTTTTTCTGAGTAATATCAGTATTGACAACTAAAAAGCATTGAGATCTATGGTCAAAATCTCTTACAAGTGTCCAACGACTTTCAACTGTGATTTCTTGACCTATTTTTGTGATTTGCTGTAATTCTCCTTCCCAGGCACGATTTTTCATCAAAATTGAGAAGGCTGCTTGTAATTTTGATAAGTCTTTTTCTTGCCAAAGTTCCAAGGCTTTTTTACCAATAGCTTCTTCTTTTTTCCATTTATAAAGAAGTTCGGCGGCTTTATTCCAAAATAAAATTTTGTTATCTAAATCCTGTACAAAAATGGCATCGGTAGCCACATCTAATAAAGCAGCTTGCTCTCGGATTTTTTTCTCATTTTGTTTACGTTCTAAAGCATAACGAATCGAACGCTCAAGTAAAGGGGCTGCTAGTTGGCTTTTTTCTAAATAATCTGCGGCCCCAGCTTTCATTGCTTCAATATCTATTTCTCTGTCTCCCTGACCAGTGAGAAAAATAATTGGGGCTGCACAGCCATTATTAATCGCTTGGCGTAATAGTTCTAATCCGTTTCCTTCGCCTAAACGATAATCTACAAGATAAACATCATATTGCCCCGTCAGGATGGCATCCCTACCAGCTTGATAGCTGTTTACCCATTCCAAGGCACAAGAAACTACTTGAAATTCTCCAAACCAATCACGAGTTAATATATAGTCATCTTCATCATCATCAATCAGCAGAACTTCGATCAGGTTGTTTTTCATTGCTCCCTCCCACGCTCATAGCGGCAGTTCTACAATTTCAAACCAATATTTTCCTATAGCCTTCATCACCTCTACTAAGGCGGCGAATGTCACAGGTTTAATAATAAATGAATTCGCTCCCAAATTATAGGTACGATAAATATCTTCCTCAGCTTTTGAGGTAGTTAGTACTACAACGGGAATTGACCTTAGCTCTGGATCATTTTTGATTTCTCTGAGCGCCTCACGACCATCTTTTTTAGGCATATTTAAATCTAACAAAATCAGACCGGGATGAGGTGAAATATTAGGATCAGCATACCGACCATGGCGATACAGATAATCCATTAACTCCTCTCCATCTCGAACGATGCGTAGATCAATAGCCAAGCGACTTTCTGCCAATGCTTCACGAACTAACATGTAGTCGTCCTCATCATCATCAGCCATCAAGATCGTGACGGTTGTTTGCCGACCCTTCACTCTGCATTTTCTCCTTTGTGATGTTGATTAGGATTAATTCATTATTAAATTGAAACAAATGAATTGCTAGAAATGGGAGATTAAAAAGTTTTATATGGGGATATAATAAAACTATGAGTCACAGAAAAATCAGGAAAGGTGATGAATTGGCAAAGTCACAATAAATTTTGCTCCTTGCCCTGGCTCACTTTTAGCAGTAATGCTTCCGTGATGACGCTCAACAATTTTTCGGCAGATTGCTAACCCTATACCAGTGCCATCATATTCACTACGACCATGTAGGCGCTGAAAGACGTTAAATATCCGGTCTAAGTATTTCTCATTAAACCCTATACCGTTATCTTCCACAATGATTTGACATTTTTCAGTACTAGTATGTTCTGATGGTTCTGATAAGACTTGGCTATAAATTTTAACGATGGGCGTTACTTCTGGGCGGTGAAACTTCAGAGCATTAACAATCAAATTTTGTAACAATTGTCGTATTTGCAACGGGTCGGCGTTGATAGTGGATAATTCACCTATTTCTAAGTTTGCTCCGGTTTGCTGAATACTGATTTCTAAATCAGATAACACTTCTTGTGTTAACTGCAAAAGATCCACAGGAACAAAAGGCTGCGCTCTGGTGGTAACTCGTGAAAGGCTTAATAAATCTTCTATTAAAATCTGCATCCGCCGAGCTGCATTTTGTATCCGCTCAAGATAGTCGTGTCCCTGTTCTGGGAGAACATCACTACAGTTAGCTTTGAGGCGATCGCCAAAGGTTTTGATTTTCCGTAGTGGTTCTTGCAAGTCATGAGAAGCGACAAAGGCGAATTCTTGCAGTTCATTGTTAGAACGGCTAAGTTCTTCGCGTTGGCGCGTTTCTTGTTCTAAGAGTTTAGCTTGACCAAGCGCAATACCCATTTGGTCTGCTAGTTGTCGCAATAGTTCTGTTTCCCATTCATTCCAATAACGGGGATGAGCGCACTGATGGGCAATCAATAGCCCCCATAGTTTGTTGTGTTGGATAATTGGGACAACAAGGTTAGCTTTGATCGCATATCTTTGCAACATTTCTAGATAGCAGGGTGCAAGATTACCTTCTTCGACATTGGTAATCATCCCAACCCGCCCACTTTTGTATTTCTCGATGTATGTTTCGTTAAAGCAGGGGTCAATGATGTTTTCTCCGATAATTATAGGAAAGCCAGGAACGACTGCTTCTTTAACTACACTTCCATAATCTTGAGATAGCAGCTTAAAAATGATTACTCGGTCGGCGTTTAAGAGTTTTTGTACCTCCGTGACACTAGTTTGGAGAATTGTATCGATTTGCAATGACTGGCGAATTTTGAGAGTAATATCGGCAAACAAACGCGATCGCATGTTTTGACGCTGTAATTCTTCTTGTGCTAGTTTGCGATCGCTAATATCCATCATTGCTCCGATCATCCGTACAGAATTACCCGTGCGATCGTGGACAATGTAACCGCGATCAAAAATGTATGCATAAGAACCATCTTTACGGCAAAAGCGATATTCATCAGACCAAGCTTGTTGTTTACTTTCTATGACAAGCTGAATACTGGTAGAAATTCTATGTCTATCATCTGGGTGTATGCATTCATACCACCAATTAGCGTTTTTCCCGATTTCCTCTGGTAAATAACCAAATAGTGTTTGGACATTGTTATTCCACCACACATAGTCTGTGAGTAAATCCCAGTCCCAAACTACATCTGTGGTCGCACGAGCCAGGAATTGAAAGCGTTCCTCACTCTGACGTAATTTTTCTTCTGCTAGCTTACGTTCGGTAATATCGCTATGGGAACCTGCCATCCGGACAACATGACCTTCTTCATCCCACAGCGCTTGACCGCGATCCAAAATCCATTTATAAGTGCCGTCTTTACAGAGAATACGATATTCACTAATGTAAAAGGGAGTTTTTTGATTCAAGTGGTCTTGGATAAGTTGCCTCACCCAGCCAATATCATCAGGATGTACTCTGCTTGACCATTCATCCAAATCGTTGGAAATTTCCTGTTCTTCGTAACCAAGCATTTGTTTCCAGCGTGTGGAATAGAAAACTTCATTGGTTTTGACATTCCAATCCCAAATACCATCATTATTACCCCGTAAAGCTAAATGCCAACGTTGTTCACTTTCCTTGAGTGCGTCTTCAACTCTTTGGCGTTCGATCGCCGTCACCAGAACATTAGCAGTTGCTTGCAAAAAATAAATATCATCTTTGCTAAAAGTGCGATGTTTTGTTGTGTGTGCGCCTAAAACACCGAAAGGACGGTCTTTACCATGAATAATCACCGACAAACCGCTAATTACTTGATGGTCAATTAGCAGTTGTGGCCCTGTGAAACGGGTTTCTGTACGGAGGTCTTCTACAATGACTGGATCGTTAGAAACTAGAGTGTAACCCGCTTGAGAATTTATACCTGCGCTGACCATTGCTTGTCCTACAAGCCCTGATTGCCAACCGACTCCCGCCCGTAGCAGTAAGTTATTGCCATTTGGTAGCAGTTCCAAGACTTTACAATACTCTACCTCTAGACATTCGGCAACAAAGGTCACAGCTTGCTGCATCAGCGAAATTAAGTCTATACCAGCTAGTCCCTGTTGACTGAGTTCTGCTACTAGAATCTGCTGTTGAGTTTGTTGTCGTAGTGACTGCATCGCATGACTAGCTTCTAAAAGACGCTGCACTCGTTGATGCAGAATTGGCCATTTAATGGGCTTGGTAATAAAATCTGCTGCACCTGCTGCAAAAGCTTTTTCTATAGATTCTTGATCAGCAAGACCTGTAACTATTAATATGGGTATGCGATCGCCACCAGGAAGTGTTTTTAATTGCGCGCAGCAGCTAAACCCATCCATCCCTGACATCAAAGCATCTAGCAGCACTAATTTTGGTTGCTGTTGAGTATAGACAGCTAAGGCTTCCTCACCACAACTTGCTTCTACTACTTCATAGCCTACTGTTGCGAGCAATTTATGTAACTGCTTGCGTGCGAAATCGTCGTCATCGACAACCAAAATTAAATTTGTCATTTGTCAAGTGTCAAGAGTTCAGCGTCAAAAATCAAGTTTGGGAATAAACTTGTGACAGCACTAAACACAGTTTAAATTACTTTTTAACATCTATCCCTTCTATTTTTTGCTAGAGGGGATTTTATTGCACAAAGCGATCGCCTGAATGAATAACTAGTAACTTGGTTTAGTAATTATTATATGCCCAAAATATATCAGGCTGAGTAATATTAGGTTTTCAAAATCATTATTTAGAATGAATATATACATCTCCAGAAGGAATCAATCAAATCATTCTTAGTGATGATGGTAAGGCTTTCTGCTTTATTGTAATAGTTTTTCCTTACCTCAAGGTTTCGCAAAAGTGTTGCATATGAGTTGTAATTGAGTATCTCATAAGCATAATATGAGTACTAATCCAAATTGATGGGACGATACTTAAAAAATAAAGCTAGTCCTTTCAACGTAGTATGAGCCATTCTCATTTTTGGCTTAAAAGCTTGGCATCGTTTGAATAGTTTAGACACAATTCATCTGTTTCCTATGGAACAGATAGAACAGGAGTATTTAATATTCTGTTTTGCAAATTTAATTTGACGTTTTGTTTGAACTTTAGCAGGTTATTTATCATGACAACTATTACGAGTAAAACAGTAATTTTGACTGGAGCATCACGCGGTTTAGGAGTACATATTGCTCATGCTCTAGCAAAAGAGAAGGCAACCATCATTGGCATTTCTCGTTCAAAATCCGGGCTGAATAAAACACGTGATGAAGTCAAAGATATAGGTGGTAAATTTATTGGTTTCACCTTTGACCTTGCAAATGTGGAAAATTTATCAGTGCTAGTACAACGTATTCAGAATACAGTCACTCCAGTTGATATTTTAATTAATAATACTGGGATGGAAATTTATCAATCTTTTGCCAATTCTTCTCTCAAGGATCTCCAGTCAATATTAACAACTAATTTAATAGCTGCAATGGAATTAACTCGTCTGTTATTACCAAGTATGTTAGAACAAGGTAATGGTCACATAGTTAATATTTCTTCTCTGGCTGGAAAAAAGGGAGTTCCTTACAACAGTATTTATTCAGCGAGTAAAGCTGGTTTGCTCATGTGGACTGATTCTCTGCGACAGGAATTAGTTCATAGTGGAATAAAGTTTTCAGCAATCTGTCCAGGATATATTTCTAAAACCGGAATGACTGTTGATAGTGGCTTACCTATTCCCATGTTAGCAGGTAAATCTAAACCTGAAGAAGTAGCAAAAGCAGTAATTAGAGCTATTCAGAAAAACAAGGCAGAGGTCATTATCAACGAGAGTTTTAGCACTGAATTTTTGACCAAAGTCATGTTTGGTATTGGACAAGTTGCTCCACAATTTGTAGATACTGTGTATCGATGGATTGCTGTAACTAAGCTTAACCAAATGCGTGCAGAAAACTTTGCTAATAATCAATATAAACGTGCATGAAAAATCCTCATTTTCTATGTATGTATAGCTTTAAAAGTTTGTATAAAAAGCTTTTGCAGTCTAGTGTTAATACGATAATAAGTGAACTCACCAATCTAGAAAAGTTGGTCTGAGCAAAATATTTTGTCAATCATTAAAATGGAGAAAATTCAATGATTAATAAACTTTTCAGTTCTTCAAAGTTCATGATTCCTTTTTTAATGGAGTTAGAATATATGAAAAATGAAGTTTTTCGATTAAGAGACAACGAATGTAAATACACTAAATTTCATTCCCAATTTGGAGAAGACAGATATATTTTTGAAAAACTAAATTCGTCGCGCCAAGGGGTATTCGTCGATGTTGGGGCTGGACATCCAAGTTATCTCTCTAATACTTATTTTTTTGAAAAAAATGGTTGGAATGGAATTTGTATTGATGCTGACATTAATCAAATCGAATTACTTAAAAAAGACAGGTCAAATGTAGAGTGGGCTGCTATCTCGCCGATAGAAGGAGAAATAGAATTCTTCCAGGCTTCTTCTCCTGAGTATTCTAGTACTGTACCAAAAGAAGAGTATAAAGAACCAAACCAGATTCAATTCAAAGATACTGTACGAGTACCTTCTTTCAAACTTGAAACTATTTTGGAAAAACATAAAATTGGCGCCATTGATATTTTAGATTTAGATGTTGAGGGAACTGAATTAGAAGTTTGGTCAACTTTAGATTATGAAAAGCATAAGCCTAAAATTGTTATAATTGAGTACTACACATATGGTTTAGCTGATAATTCAGAAACCATAAAAACTTTCTTTTCAAAACTTCCCTACAAACTTGTTCATACAACCCCTACAAACTTTATTTTTGTTAATTATTCTGCGTAAGTATCTACAAGTTTTAGATGATGAAGTGCATCGAAGACATTAATATTTCAACCAAGTAATACCAATTCTCTGTGAAGCTGCACAGTATTTGACCCCTCCCAACCTCCCCTTAGTAAGGTGAGGTGCCGCAGGCGGTGGGGTTCTTTCTATGCGTCTTCATATAGAAATGATCTAAGAATCGAACCAATGCAAAACTACCATTAAATAGGTAGAAATAGCAATTTTGCCTACTTTTGATAATTACTTTCTCAAGATAAAAAATAGATAAGGTATAAGGTATTTGTGATGACACAAATAGCAAAAAACACAGCAATTTTCAACCAAAAAGAAATTACGCTTTTTACTGTACCTAAAGCATTTAAAGGACATATTGGTCTCATTCAAAAGAATGCAATAAAGAGTTGGACATTACTTAACCCTCGTCCACAGATCCTCTTATTTGGTAAAGAAGAAGGTATTGAGGAAATTTCTCATCACCTTGGTGTAATCCACATACCCAATATTCAATTCAATGATTATGGTACACCATTGTTAGATGGAATATTTCGCCAGGCTCAAGAGCTTGCTAAAGGTTCTATTTTGAGTTACGTAAATAGTGACATTATTCTGTTAAATGATTTCTTAGTCGCTGTGAATAAATTGCAAGTCGCATCTTTCCATTCTTTTTTGATGATTGGACAGCGTACTGATGTGAATATTACAGAACCATTAGACTTTGATGCACTTGATTGGGACATTAAGCTTCACAACTTTGCTGTGAAACAAGGGACATTAGCATCAATTGTGTGTATGGATTATTTTGTCTTTCCCAAGCCACTCTATGCCGAAATTCCGTCTTTTGCTGTAGGGCGGGGTCATTGGGATCATTGGATAACTTACTATGCACGTAAATTGGAAATTCCCATTGTAGATACCACAGATGTGGTTACAGCTATACACCAGAATCATAACTATACTCACTTATCAGGTGGCCGGAGCGCAGCTTATATTACAGGTGAAGAAGCTAAACAAAATGCCAAGTTAGCCGGAGATGTGCATGTGGCTAATGGATCTGTTGCAACCTGGAAACTCACACCTTTGGGACTCAAAAAGCGTAACTCATTATCTAATTTTCTCTCATTTATGGTTGATATGCCTCGTTACGCCAAGTTAATTAAAGAGCTTAATCCTAATACGAAATCTAGGGTGTAACCCCCAAAAAATATTTGTGCAGTGCGATCGCCTAGAACTTAAGCAATCATTCTTGATATCTGCGTGATTTGATGATTTTGAAATTTGCATCAACAGTAATCATTGAAAACTAGCATTTCTCGTTTTTTTAACTTAATTACCCAATGTCGTTTGCTCTAAATATTCAAATCCTTTGACTATTGAGGATGAGCAATGAACCTTTTGCGCCTTCTTTTACGTACTTCCGCTCTTTTCCTCAGCCTTGCTGTGTTGGCTGGTATTCTTAGTGGTGGTTGTGCTGCTGGTCTGATTGCTCTAATTAATGTCACATTGAGCCAAAATCAACCATCGACTACTACATTAGTTTGGAGCTTTGTTGCTCTGTGTTTAATACGACTAATTGCTAATTTAGTTTCTCAAGTTTTGCTCATTAATCTTTCAGAAAAAGCTATTTTCGACCTACGGATGCTGATAAGCCGTCGTATACTTGCTTCTCCCTTACGTCAGTTAGAACAAATTGGTGCTTATCGTCTTTTAGCTACCCTGACTGAAGATATCGGAACAATTTCTGGCGCAGTTTTAATTATTCCTTTCTTCTGTATCAATATTGCCATTGTGATTGCCTGCTTAATTTATTTGGGTTGGCTGTCTACTACTGTATTTGTTATCGGTCTTTGCTTCCTATTCGTAGGAATATTCAGCTATTTACTACCAATGATCAAAGCGATGTCTTTGCTGAAATTGGCTCGCGAACAGGAATATCAATTATTTAACCATTTCTGTGCGATAACTCAAGGCACAAAGGAACTCAAGCTGCACCGTGAGCGACGCCTATCATTTCTCAGAGAAGACCTTCGTCATGCTGCTCTATCATCCCGCCAACATAATCTTGTTGGAATGAGTGTTTTTGCAGCTGCTGGTAGTTGGGGACAAATTCTCTTTTTTGTCGCTATCGGTTTGCTTTTATTCGTCCTACCTTCCCTAACAAAAATTCATCCCACAATTCTGTTTGCCTATGCCCTAACTATCATCTATATGATGTCACCTTTGGAACACATCATGGGTATGTTACCCAATATAACTAGAGTCTTAGTGGCATTAAAAAAAGTTGAGTCTCTGGGTCTTTCATTACCTAACTGCTCAAACGAAACTATTTCTGAACAAGTACTTAATTCAGAAAATTTTTGGCAGTCTCTAGAACTGATGAATGTTACCCATACTTATTACCAGGAGCGAGAGGAAACAAATTTTATTCTTGGTCCCATTAACTTAAAATTCCATCCAGGAGAATTAATTTTTATCGTAGGAGGTAATGGTAGTGGTAAGTCTACCCTCGCTAAATTAATTTCTGGTCTTTATGTTCCTGAAACTGGAGAAATTTATCTAGATGGGAAGCTCATCGATAATCACAATAGAGAGTGGTATCGTCAGCAATTCTCTGTAATATTTTCTGATTTTTATCTTTTTGAGCGTTTACTAGGTTTAGAAAGTAGCAACTTAGATGCTCAAGCTCAAAACTATCTTATCCAACTACAACTTGACCATAAAGTTAAGGTCAAAGATGGCGTCTTTTCTACAACAAATCTTTCTCAGGGACAGCGTAAGCGTCTTGCTCTACTAACTACATACCTAGAAGATCGTCCTATTTATATGTTTGATGAATGGGCTTCAGATCAAGATCCTATCTTTAAGGAAATATTCTACACACAACTTCTACCAGAACTAAAAAGTAGAGGCAAAACTGTACTCGTTATCAGCCACGATGACCGATATTTTCACATTGCAGATCGGATTGTGAAGCTGGAATACGGCAAAGTGAAATACGACAAAAATTCTCAGTTATTTAATATTTGACCAATAATTTCGAGCAGGGTACAGAGCAAGCTGATTTATCTGTAAAGCAAATCCACACATCCTCAAGCCCTCGGATAAATCCTGAGGTCAACCTAAAATCCAAAATCCTGTTAGAGGATGAACTAATAAGGAGTATCAAACAATGATTTTTACTAATATTAAGCAAGTAGTTACATCTAGTTTATTAACTAATCATTTAGAAGAAAAAGTTTCATTACGTGAAAAACAAAATAGAAGATTGAGAGCAGATGTAGAGAGTGTTTTGTCTTGCAGAGAATGGATTAAGACCATAAGTAATAATACTTTTGACAGCACAAGAATACTGGGAGTTGTCGCTGCGGGCAAAGGAGCCGAAAATTATTTACCATATACTATCCCCAAACTTATTACACAAATCTCTGAAATTGGGATGATGGCTGATATAGTTATCGGTCTGAATAATGGCTTTGAATGTCATTCTGTTATTGAACGCTTTAGTTTTATTTCCCATGTTCAAGTCATTCATCTATATACAGACGACAAGTTAGGAAACAATATTCCAGCCAAAATTTTTAATAATATAAAGTGTGAAGGAGAACCTTATTACTTAAGTAATATCGATTACCAAAATTCTCAGCATAGGATATTTTTTGTCCATCAAAAAGAAGGAGAACATACAGCAGGTAAAATCCGAGTTTTGGGAGACATATATGGTTCTTTACTACTCAGGAGTATAGAGAATGGATGGATTTCTCCTGCAATTTTAGTTGCTTTTGATGCTGAATCTCAGTTTTTAGTGGAGCAAAATAATGCATTTATAGATCCAGAATCTAATGGTTTGATGTTAATGGTAAATAAATTTAAGAATGAACCCGAAATAGATATTCTTGGTACAAGAAACAAATTTGCTGTTTACCAAAAAAGTATAGTAGATGGAATGAAAGTTCTTTTGCCTAACTTTAGTGAGGAAATTCCTCCTCTGCAATTTTTTTTAGATGCTGTTCATGGTAGATACATTGGCTACCAATGGATGCCAGGAGGAGGTACACTAGGAAAGACTGATGTGCTTATTAGCTTATTAGTGATAATTTCTCAAAGATATCCGGGTACAAGAAGTGAAGATTCTCATCTTACTATTCTAGCTAAACACACAGGCTTTATAGGCAAAATCTTCTTAGATGTTGTTTCTATAAACAGAACTCCTAGTTTTACCGATATGACAATTGGTGAGAAACAAAAAAATGCTTGGATTGAACAAATATTTAGATGGACTACTGGTTATCAAGGATTGAAATTATGCTATGGAGTCCATAATATTAAATCTATAATATCTAATAACATACCTTTGTCTATTTTCACAGAACCAGTTAAATTTTTGAAAATATTGAAAGGGAGAGATAAAATGAATATAAAAATAGTATTTAAAAAAGTAAAAACTTTAGTAATTGCCTTTTTGACTTCTCAAAACATCAAGAAGAAAAGTTTGGAGAAGCCTGATATATTACAAGGAAGTAAAACAAAAGCTAGTTGGTAAAACAGAACATTAGTATCATAAAGAGTAACTATTGCTTTAAGTTTGTAGTGAGGACTCAAGTCCTCACTACAAACAAAAAAATGAGATAATTCAAGCTGTTAACACCTGCTCTGCTGTTAGTGACAATTCTGGGTCAGCAACATCATCATGATTTCTAGTTGAACGTACTTCTATAATTTCCTCATTCACTAATTCATAAAAACCTTCTTCTGGATAATTGTCTAGAAATTGATCGAAGGTAAGTTTTTGTTTGGTGCTTGTTGTCATAGATTTAAACCTTTTGAATAAATCTTTTTCCTAGCAAACCCTGTGGTCTAACTAAGAGCATAATAAACAAAATACCAAAAGCAACGGCATCTTTGTAGCCAGAGAATTCGCCTGGAACAAATGCTTCCACCAATCCAATAACCAAACCTCCTAACACTGCACCAGGAATACTACCTAAACCACCCAAGACAATTACTGCTAAACCCCGTAACCCAAAACCTATGCCAAAATAAGGCCCAGCAATGCTAACACTGGAAGCGACTAAAGTTCCCGCCACTCCTGCTAAAAAACTGCTGATAAAAAACGTCAGGATAATAAAGCGATCGCAGTTAATTCCTAATAAACTGGCTGTTGTTGCATCTTCTGCGATCGCCTGCATCGCCTTACCGTATTTTGTGTGACTAATAAAATAAGTCAAAATGGCAACAAATACCATAGAAACAACAAAAATCACTACCTGCACAGTGCGGATTGGAATTGGATTGGTTTGGGAACCAAAATTAATTGCAGGTGGCAAATTACCATAAGTATTTCCTGGGTAAGTGTAACTTTCTGCACCCACTAAATATTGAATTAAATTGACAATTACCACTGCTACACCCAAGCTAGAAACCACTGTTAGCAAAGGATCGGAACCCCGTTGACGCAAGGGTAAAAAAGCAATTCGTTCTACCGCTACTCCGACTAATCCTGCCAAAATACTCCCCAAAATTAAAGCTAAAGCAAAAGGTAATTGCACAGGTAAAGCTACATTTGCCAATAAACCATTAAATCCAAATCTCCCACCAATCAGTGCATAGGTAAAATATGCACCCAAGGTAAAAATAGCACCATGAGCTAAATTAATGATGCCCAAAATTGAGTAAACTAGGGTATATCCTAAAGCAAAAATAGCGTAGACGCTACCAATAGATAACCCATTTAAAAACTGCTGCAAAAATAGAGATATATCCATAATTGCAACTATTTGATAAATGCAAATTTACCAGTACTGCCATCTTTTTCCATCTTAATTTGGGCAACATAAAAGTCTTTTTGTACAATTTCACCTTCTGGGCTAAATGAAATTTCACCAAGAGGTGTATTGTATTTACCTGTGAGTATTTGTTTATTTAATTCTGTCCGCAGTTTATCTACAGGTATGGTGTTCACTTTGGTTTTTTGATCTAAACTTTTTAAAGCCTCTACATAAACCTGTACTGCTGCAAAAGCTTGAGCGCTAAATTGAGGTGGTTCTTTTTTGTATTGATCTAAGTATGCTTTGCGAAATACAGCATTAATCTCTCCTGGATGTTCAGGACTGTAAGCTTGAGCAATCATGAGACCATCACAAAATGCTTTACAAACTGAAAGTACATTTGATGTATTTAGACCATTACCACCAATAATTGCACCTTTGTAACCTAATTCTCGTAATTGTCTGACTAAGTTACCACCATCAGCAGCCAAACCAGAAATAATAATTAAATCTGGTTTTAAATTTAGAGCATTGGTAGCTTGAGCTTGAAAATCGGTATCAGTAGTTTGAAATTTTTGAACTGTGACTAATTCTAGTCCTTGCTCTTTTACTGTTTTTTGGAAAATTTCAGTTTCTGATTTGTTAAAAGCATCATTTTGAGCATAAAAAACTGCTACTTTTTTAATATTAGGATTTTGCTTCAGTGCAGCCTTGACTGAATTAGGTGCGACAACAGAAACTGGTGCAGATACACGAGCAATATAATCACCAATTTCGGGAACACCTTTTGCTGTAGTGGATGCACCAATTGCTGGCACTTTTGCCCGTTCCGCAATCGGAGCAGCACTAAAAGCTTGTTGTGATAAAGTCGGGCCGACAATACCAACAACTTTATCTTTATTAATTAAAGTTTGAAAAGCGTTAATTGCTCCGGCTTCATCACCACCCGCATCTTGAAATACTAATTTAATCGGAGTACCGTTAACCCCTCCTTTGTCATTGAAATATTTCTCAGCAATTTTTGCACCTGCAACTCCTTCTTGACCGAGTAATGCGACGTTGCTAGTCTGGGCAAAGGCAATACCGATGGGTATGGGGCCAGATATACCCGTTGTTGATGAGGTAGTGGTAGCGGTATTTGTGCCATTGTTATTTGTACTAGTTTTTGTACCAGTGTTACCACTACAGGCTGTGATTAGGAAAGTGCAAGAAGCTAAAAATGCTGTTGTCCGAGTAATAGTTTGTTTCATCAGTGCTAACATTCCCTAAATCTATTAATCTATTCATTTGACCACAGGGAGGTAAAGCTTCCAAGTAGTTGCTTGCATCTAACTTGTGGTAGATTCAATCGTATTGTCTAGATTAACTAATTTGGGCGATCGCTTCTTTAATTGTTGAATTTCTATCTAATTGACACTCCTACTTGATTAAGACTCCACTTTTTCCCACACCAATTCTAAGACTTTCTCGACATCATCAATCCTAGTTGGTGGCGTTTTAAGTGTGACTTGATTCTCTCTCAATGTGAACGTACGAATCAAGTCTGTACCCACCCGATTGGGGATAGAGGCTACCTCGACATGATGCGTAACTGTGTTGCCATCTATTGTATACATCCCAGCGTAAGCATTGAATGTAGAAAATGCCTGCACACACTCTTGTGATGGTAAATATTGGATTTTTTTGCTAAAGGGCGAATTAATATCTCCGCTTAAAGCTAGGCGATCGCATTTGGAGAAGATGACCATCATCCGCTTCTCAGGAGTATAAGTAATATAGCCAGTTGGATTGGAACCATACACTTTTGGCAAAATACCTCCAGATGTTTATAGGTAATCTCCTTTGTCCACCTTCTTCCCCATTTTTAATTTTTAATTGTTCTGTCCCCTACTAAACTGTTGCATAAAACTACGATCAATCCAATCTTTCCACTGCCACAGTAATCGATGAGGTGGTAAAGTCAAACATCCACGTGTGGCGATCGCTCTACCGTCACCCGTACCTATTAAGCTTAAATATTGTTTCTGTGGGATGTAACTTTTGAGAGGTTTGTCCAATAAAAATCGTTGTAAGTTCTCAAATAAAGGTTTTCCTTGGCGAACAGCAAATACTCCTGCTTTCGGACGTGGATGATTTACCATTGTGGCAATATCTCCTGTAGCAAACACGTACTGATGAGACAAAGATTGCAATGTGTCACTTACCAAAATAAAGCCTTGCTCATCAGTTGTTAATCCAGTTGCTTTTAACCACTGTGGTGCTGAGGCTTGTGTCACCCAAAAAATGCGATCGCACTCTACCGTCAACCCAGATTCACATATAATTTTACCTGGTTCAACTTTACATACACTTTCGCCTAAATGCAGTTGAATCCCACGTTTGGTTACAAGCTGCTTGACTGTATGTTGTACAGACCAATGATGATTGGGTAAGAGTTGAGCATCACGCTGGAATAAATGAATTTCTAAAGCTCCCTGTTTTAGTATATTATTATCGATAAGTTCTCTTTTTGAGGAGAATCTGAGGGGACACACTTTGGACGCCTGATACAAATGAGCTTGCATCGATAACGCTAATTCCACACCACCAGCCCCTCCTCCTACAATTCCAACACTCAACGGCTTTTGCTGATGAGCAGCTACTTTATCAAGTAGTCTATGCCAGTGTTGCAGTAAATTTGACACTGGTTTTGCCCCAATTGTATATTCTGCTGCCCCTGGAACAGAAATCGTGGCCGGAGTGCTGCCAATATCTATTGACAGTACATCAAATGCTACTTCTGGACGGTTGGCACAAATCACTTTTTTATTTTCCAAGTCAAGATTAATCACTTGGTCAATATATAATTGAGCTTTAGCAAAATTTGTAAGTTGTCGCAAATCAATATGACATTCTTCATAGCTGTAAAAACCAGCAATATACCCTGGTAGCATTCCAGAGTAAGGTGTATCAACTCTATCGGTGATTAAAGTTAATTGGATGCCATCAAAAGGTTTCATCCCAAACATTAACAGAGCTATTGCATGGCTATGACCACCACCAATTAGTACTAAATCTTTAGTAATTGGCTGTATAGATTGCTGCATATATAGAGTTGGTTTTTAAGAATTGGTAGGTATAATTTGGCTAAATATTTTGGTTAAAGAAATTTTCTTTTGCCAAGTATTATTACAAAGCAAAAATTAACTTCTTGGCATCATGGCTCTATAGTGAACTACCTACACTTGCTAAAACTAGTTAGCTGTATTTGTGCCAACATACCTAGCAGGAATTGAGTGAGATGTATAGCTAAATTGTCACATATTGACATAACAATTAATAATCAATAGACAATTACAAACCAATGATTAATATTTTTATTGCACCTTATGATAGATATTGAAATTTATTGACAAATGATATACTCTTTTTTTTCAATGTTGTCCGTAATAATTCTATGTAGTGAGGATTACTAGCCATATGTCTGGCAGGAAGACAGATGGATTTAAAAGTTGGTTGGTAGTGATCGCAATTTTGTTTAGCTTATCACCAACTGTAATATTCTTTGCAGTTTCACAAGTTGAAGGATTATCAAATGAACAAAAAATAGTCAGCAGAAATCAAGCATTAAACACAACAGCTAGCGTATTTGTAGGTTTAGCAGTAATAATTCATGCTTATTATGCAGCCAAACGTACCGAAGCATTGAAAAAAAGTGCGATCGCAGCAGAACAAAATAACGAAATTGGTATTCAAAATCTAGAACTAGCTCAAGAACGCTTGATCGCAGAGCGTTTGATAGCAGCAATCACCCAGTTAGGACATGAACGCGTAGCAACCCGGATCGGGGCAATTTATGCCCTCGAAAAAGTTGCCCAGGATTCACCAAAACAATACTGGACAATTATGGAAATTCTGTGTGCATTTGTGCGAGAAAATAGCAGCATCAAGCCAGAACCGGAAAATTCTGTAGAAGAGATCGCAAAAGTTGCAAAAATATCCACAGATTTACAAGCAGCCTTAACCGTAATTGGCAGACGCAACTGGAAACAAGATCAAGAAAATCAGAAACTTGATTTAAGGAATACTGATATTAGACGAGTAGACCTATCGAATGCCAACTTGCAGCGTTTAGATCTACGGGGAGCAAACTTGACAAAAGCCAATCTCCAGAAAGCTAACTTGTTTGAGGCAAAACTCGAAGGTGCAAAACTTTGTGGCACAGTTTTGTATGAAGCCGATTTACAATCATCTAACCTCGAAGAAGCTAACCTCTGTGGAGCCAACTTAAACCGAGCCAACTTGACTGGAGCCAACTTGCGGTCAGCAAACTTGTCTGGAGCAAGTCTGCGTGCAGCCAATTTTTGTGAAGCAAATCTGTATAAAGCTAATTTGCAATCTTGTAACCTCAAAGTGGCAAATCTTTCTCATGCCAAGCTATTTCTGACTAATTTACAGGGAGCAAAGCTTGGTAAAGCCAACTTGCAGTCAGCAGGATTAATTGGTGCAAACCTCAAAGGCGCAAACCTGAATGGAACAAATTTGCAACAGGCAAATTTGAATGCAGCCAAACTAGAACACACAGAGATATTTTTTGCAAATTTCTCTGAAGCTAGCCTGAGAGAAGCCAATCTCTATGGAGCTAATTTGATGGGAACTAACCTGCAAAAAGCAATGTTTCATGAAGCTAATCTCTGTGATGCAAATCTGATGGGAGTAGATTTCTTTGGCACAAATTTGTGTGATGTGAAACTAGCTGGAGCCACTCTGACAGGAGCTAAAAACTTGCAATCACACCAAATTAGATTTGCAGTAGGCGATCGCACAACTGTTTTACCAGATCACTTGGAGCTTCCTACACATTGGATGCGTTCAGAACATTCACAAAAATCCGCCGCAGAGGCTGAAACTTGATTGAGATAGCGAAATTGTGCTATTTCTCTGAAGCGTTGTCAATATCAAAAACTCGATTGTTCGAGGATTTCAATTTTTCCAGGGTGCTTTCCAAAATCAAAATATTATTCCCAAAATTAAGAACTTCCAAAGAAAAAAATATTCATAAAAGTACTTAGACAGAATTAATTACACAGATTATTTCTCTATTGCCTATTGCCTATTGCCTATTGCCTATCTCCACGAATGAATTTAATTTTGTCCAACTATTTAATTGGATTAAATTTTTCATGTCTTCCGGTATATCCACGTATTTAATCACTAGTTAAACAAAGCATTCCTGTTTACTAAAAATATATATGAAAAATAAAACTAGTAGATTACGTGGAAAATGGACACAAAATTTGAAAAATAGGTCAAAAATATCAGATCATCAGGACTTTTGACTTCCACGTAACGGTAATAAATAGGGTGCTGTCTCGTGATTCCCATCGTTTCAAACGATGATGCGATCGCTTCTAAATCACAAAAATTGTGATTTTCTTCAACATGTCGATCTCAAAACACTCATTTTTAAGGGAATTCAAAGCATGGCTATCATTAACGTTACCAACAATGCAGATAATGGAGAAGGTTCTTTACGAGTAGCGCTCGAATCTGCTCAAGCGGGAGACATCATCCAGTTTGATCCTAGCCTTGCCAACCAGACTATCACACTTACTAGTGGGGAACTTCCCATTACAAAAGACGTAACGATTGATGGTGCAGGGGCAGAAAATTTAACGATTAACGGCAATAATTCTACACGGGTATTTTCTGTAAGCAGTTATGTCAATGCTACAGTCAAGAACCTAACCCTCACCAACGGTATGGTGACAGGAACAGACGGAAGAGGTGGTGCGATCGCAGCCTGGGACTACAGCACCCTTCAGGTAGAAAACTGTAACTTTAACAACAATAGCTCTTACCAGGGTGGAGCTGTTTATGTTGGTTACGGCAGTAAAGCCACGGTACTTGGCAGTAGTTTTGACAGCAACGATGGTACTCTTGGGAATTCTGGATTTAGCGGTGGGGCGATCGCTACCTATGGTTCCGGTGTGCTAGTTGTTAAAGACAGCGAATTCACAAATAACAAAGGTGTAAATGGCGGAGCAATTTATAGCCTATTAGGTGAATTAACTGTAGAAAACTCAGTTTTTATTAACAATAGCTCAGAAGGTGATATTGGTGGCGGCGCAATTTTTACCGATGGAGCAAACCCAGTAGGTCCCGGTTCTACTGTCGGAGGTACAATTGCTATCCATGGTTGTCAGTTTGAAAACAATCATACTAAAGGAGAAGGCGGCGCACTTTTTCTCTATGGTTACGGACCAGACACGATTATTCTCGAAGACAGCACCGTAATTGGCAATACAGCAGACTTTAATGCTAATGGTATAGGTCGAGGAGGTGGACTGCGAGCTAACAGCGCACTCACAATTAACAACGTCACCTTTGCTGAAAATACAGCTGCAAAGCAAGGCGGAGCTATATGGCTAGACGGTCATTCGCCAGTCAACATCACCAACACCACCTTTTCTGAAAATAAGGCAATTGAAGATGCTGGCGGAGCGATGTTTGTTAACACTGACGAATCTGTCCCCGTCAACATTACAAATTCTACTATTGTCTATAACGAAGCCGGACGAGCAAATGGGGCATTTTGGATCTACAGTCCGACACAGCCAGTCACCCTCACTAATTCGATTGTTGCTTACAATACTGCTAGCGATCCCTCACAACAACAGGTTGGATATCAACTACAGGATGGCGGCGGCAATATTGAATTTCCAGCACCAGAGATCGGTAATCAAGTTGTCGCAGGTAGTCAAATTGTTGATCCTCTGCTTGGGCCTTTACAAGATATTGGAGGAGTTTTAGTACATCCCCTTTTATCAGGTAGTCCTGCCATTAACAGTGGTGTCACAGTAAGCGGTGTACCCACTACTGACCAATTAGGGAGCAGCAGAGATAATCAACCTGACATTGGAGCATTTGAGATGGTTGTCACTGCATCTCCTCAATCTAGTCAAGAAGATCCTTTACTTAGTGGCACAACTTCACCACAAAATCAGCAAAATAGCAATTACCAAAACAACATTACTAACGATGTTGAAGGTAACGATGTATTAACCGGAAGCAACAACAATCCTCAGTTGATTGGTTATAACAGTAACGACATTTTGATTGGTGATTATAGTTATAATCAACTGACAGATGGAAGGGTTAGCGATGGATTTATCTATCCAAATATATCAGCAGAGGATAACATAATTCCAGATTCTAATTCTACAAATGGCGTGATAGATATGAACCAAAATACGGATCAATCTAAGCTTTCTAGTCAGAATCTTTTTAGTGAATACATCAGACCACGTCAACAAGGATTAGGGACATCTGTTAATCCTGATTCCCGTGATTTTCTGGATTCTAGTCAGTATCAGAATCTTTTAATTCCCAATGATGTTACCGTTAACAATTAAGCTGAAAAGTTTTTCTTTGTTAGTAAGTAACAGATGATTTAACAGAGTTTGTGTCAATCTGTAGGTTTTGAGTAAGGAGAAAAAATTAATGACCGAAAGTTTTATCTGGTTCTAGTTTTGAACTTCTTCACACCTTGTAATAGGTTGATGCAAACTTTGAATATAATTATCAGGAATAACCACGACTATTTCATTCTCACCATAACCCAATAGACACCTGGTGAAAATTAATTATGTGTCATCCATAACCCTTGTAGAGACTAGCAGATGCAACGTCTCTACAGAATTAAAATGTCAATTTATTTGTTTTATCCGAGTAGTATTGGGTCTGAAGCCCTGTTTGAATCGTCTCTACAAATGATTGTGGGCTTATCTGAATATATTTTCACATACCTTATTTTCTTTAATTTTTACTGTATACCTAGAGTTTTTACTTAAATAATACTACTTAAATACATTTCTTTTTTTACTATAGAGGTGTAAAAATTTATATTAGTAGATACTTGAGTGTAAGTGTAAAACTTTACTTAATATTTACTTGCAAAGCACTGACATTCAGACAATCCAAGGAGAAAATTCAGATAGAAGTGCAATCTCTACCTGGAATAATTTTCAGGAAAAATTTGCTGAATTAAACGAAAACCAGGGTTGTTTTGACTGATTTGTTATGCAGATTTTAATTTACTCTTATAACTACTATCCAGAACCAATAGGTATAGCTCCTCTAATGACTGAATTAGCAGAAGGACTGGTTAAACGAGGACACCAAGTACGTGTAGTAACTGCTATGCCAAACTACCCAGAACGTCGAATCTATGATGCGTATAAAAAAAAGTTGTATCTGACCGAATATAAAAATGGCGTTCAAATTCAACGTAGCTATGTTTGGATTCGTCCTCAACCGAACCTACTAGATCGGGTGTTACTAGATGCAAGCTTTGTTGTTACAAGTTTTCTACCAGCATTGAGGGGTTGGCGTCCAGATGTAATTCTTGCGACTTCGCCATCTTTACCTGTATGTATACCAACAGCTTTATTGGGATGGTTACAAAATTGCCCTGTGGTATTAAACCTTCAAGATATCTTGCCAGAAGCAGCAATTCATGTTGGCTTGATCAAAAATCAATTACTTGTTAAAGCCTTCACAGTATTAGAAAAATTTGCCTACCACACTGCAACTAAAATTAGTGTCATTGCTGATGGATTTGTAGAAAACTTAATAGAGAAAGATGTAAAAGCGAATAAAATTATACAAATTCCCAACTGGGTTGATGTCAATTTTATTCGTCCTTTACCAAAAGAAAATAACTCTTTCCGCAGCAAGCATCAACTAAATGAGAAATTTTTAGTTTTATATTCTGGTAACATTGCCCTGACTCAAGGCTTGGAAACAGTAGTAAAAGCTGCCTCTATATTGCAACATATTCCAGATATTAAATTTGTGATTGTAGGAGAAGCAAAAGGTCTACAAAGATTGCAGCAAGAATGCCAAAACTGCGGTGCAGATAACGTTTTACTGCTACCTTTTCAACCCCGTGAACAGTTACCAGAGATGTTGGCTGCTGCTGATGTTGGTTTGGTAGTGCAAAAGAAAAATGTAATATCCTTCAACATGCCATCCAAAATTCAAGTTTTGCTTGCCAGTGGTAAAGCATTAGTTGCATCTGTACCTGATAACGGTACTGCTGCAAGATCAATTAGACAAAGCGGCGGTGGTGTTGTCGTCCCTCCAGAAGATCCCGACACTCTAGCCAAGGCAATTTTGGATTTGTACGAACACCCTGAAAAAGTTAAAACTCTCGGCTATAACAGTCGCCAATTTGCTGTTGAGCAATATTCTTTTGACCAAGCTTTAAATCACTATGAATCTTTGTTTTACACAATGATTACCCATGGTTCAGCAATTGAATCAACTGTTGTTTCTAAGCAAAAAGTTAAAATAAGTTAACTGTTAACTTTTATCAGGGATTAGTGTTGACGTTATCATAGTCGGGATTTAGACGCAGGGAAAATAAATGATTTACTGATTAAAGTTGGGGCATTGTTAAATCAGCCAATCAATTTTCTTTAGAAGTTGCTTTTCTACTAGCATCATATGATGCTGCTATCAACGATATTCCAAAATTTTTAACAGCTTGTACTAGTTCCGCACCTGCTTTTTCTGGTGAACCCACTCCAAATGGGGGTGAAGGATTGTACTCCAACATCAATTCAATCAACTTGGCAGTTTCTTCACCACAAAGCATTGCTGCAATCGTCAAGGCAAAATCAATCCCTGCTGTCACACCTCCCCCAGTGATTCGGTTACGATCTATAACTACTCTTTCTGTACTGACTTTTGCTCCCATCAGTTCCAATTGCTCTCGAAACGCCCAGTGGGAAGTAGCTTGATATCCTCGCAGCAATCCAGCTGCTGCTAGAATGAGCGAACCTGTACAAACAGCAGTGATGTACTTGGTTGTGTTTCCATGTTTTTGCAAAAAAGCTAAGACTTCGATATCTTCCATGATTTGTACTGCACCAAAAGATCCTCCAGGTACACACAACACATCAAGTTGGGGACACTCATCAAAGGTAGTATTTGGTAAAATAGTTAACCCACCATTGCTGACTACAGGTTCGAGTGACTTCCACAACAGTAAAACGGAAGTGTTAGGCATTAAAGAAAAAACTTGGTGTGGAGCAGTGATATCTAGCTGAAACATATCTGGATAAATGACTAAACCAATAGTCTTTTGAAACTGATTATTCATACTGCAAATTTCAAACTGTGCAATGAATACAGCTATCCTAGAGTTGAATATATTGGTTGCCAATTACCCAGTTGAGTACATTTTTGCTATGTCTGGTAGCTTTCAAGCACTGGTTCAAAAAATAGCGATCGCTCGTGATGAATTACAACTGCGCCTAGATTATATGGATGCAGCAGGGGAACTATTTGTTTGCCAACATTGGAGTATTTACTTGCATGACACTACAGGACAACGTGCCACCATCGATATCAAAGGATTACCAGATAGCTTTTTCGACTACTACGAAAATGTTGGTGCGGCGATTGATCCAGTTATGGATTATGTTATTGAACATCACGTTCCCGCCCATGAGCAAGTTATTTTTACTGAAACAAGTTGGAAGCAGAGCCAATTATATCAGAGTGGCTGTGGCAAGATATATGACCACGAACACATCATGACGGGACCTATTGTTGGGCAAGGAAAACTGATTGGCACAGTTCATTTCGCCCGAACCAATAGAACATCTGCCTTCAATTCACAAGATTTGATGCGTTTGAGTGCGCTTTGCACTCATATTTCTGCAAAATTAGCTTTTCTGCGAGCAAAACAAGAGCTAAATCAGGTGGCTTGTTTAACTCAACGAGAATTACAAATTGCTTCTTTGGTTGCAAAAGGTTTAACGAATGCAGAAATTGCTGCCGAACTTTGGATTAGCCAAAATACAGTCAAGCAAACTTTGAAGCGAGTATTTCGTAAGCTCAATGTATCCGCACGAGCAGAAATGGTAGCACGATGCCAAATACCTCAAATTTAGACTTGAATATTTACCAAGATACGCTTATCCTCATACTATTTGTTGCTATTTATACAATATTTTTATACAAATACTGTACAAATAGAGGATAATATACCTTGAATGCACTGGAAAATTAATGATTCTTCTCAAAAAGATTCAAACAAACCTTATTATTTCCATATTTTTTATACATATTTTAAACAGAAGGTGCTGATGAAAAAAACTCATGTATCCTGACAAAACTAAAGTTCAAGCTTGGACTGAATGCACATAATCAATTATTTGACAATGTGAAAGTTATACAATACATGTCGAGTTTAAGGAGTAACAAGGAAAGCACCCGATATTATCTGTCGTTTAATAACCAAAAAAATACTATCTAAGTCTTGACCTGACTAGCCAACAAACTTCAAAATAGTATTGAGCCTAAATATTTGTAATTACGAGTCTTTCTGAATAAAGCTATTTGTGGGGAGATTCTAGACTCAGGTTAATTAACCTTTTAGGGAAGAAACGTTGTAAAATTTACCAAATTCTACTAACCAATGATCATTTACAGAGCGACCCCAGAACATGCTGAACCTACAGTCCGTAAATGTAAATGCAGTCTTCGCTATTTTACGAGTAATACAGCTATTTAGGGAAAAAGTATCTCGATAATTTGCAGTTAGCTTGAGCAACTAACGCAGGTGCTTGATAAAATATCATCTTATTAGCAAGCAAAATCACCTGTTCATTCAAAAATTGGTCAGTTTAAGGATGGTATTTGACTTTATTCAAAACTACACAAGGAATTTTGAAAGAAGAATTAAATTATGAACACCATTCGCGAGGGACAAATTCAATAAGTTACAAAAAGCCTAAAATGTCTTTTTGTCAACTTTCTTGAGCAAACACTTGAATTTGCTTCGTAACCAGATTTAATGAATACAGACTTTTGTAGCTTTGACAAATTTGTGGTAAGCAACTAGATTTCAACTATGAACAAGAAATGGGCTGTTAAGCGGATTACTGTAAACTTGGCATCAAATGAAGCCAGTAAGCTTGAAAAATATTGTGATCAGACAGGTAGAGCAGCAACGGATGTGATTAGGGAACTCATTCGAGCGTTACCGATGACTAGACCTGAGCAACATTAGAACCAGGTTTATTCTTGAGAGTGATGATAATTTTGGCAAACTATTTTTCCAGTCAAGCAATACTCTCAGCCTTTTGCAAGCGCACTAGCCAGTAATTAATAGGATAGAGGTTCCTTAGTCAGCTAATAGACTAAGGATACTCTACAACGCAATTTTACTCCACACTGATTAATTGTATGTTTCCTAGATAACATTTAAGGAAATATCTTGCTATTTTACTGAATATTTTCTGAACTCAGATTACCCAAGTCGTATACAGTAGCATAATTCTTACAAAGACTGGAGTTTCACAAGCTGGCGTGAAAAGTTAGGTTATGGGTAACTCTTGAATGAGTTCTCGAATTATATCGATTGCCTCTTTTCCCGTCCAGTCACAATGTTGTTCAAGTTTGCTAACTTCATCTGGTGTCAATTCAAGGATTATTTGTTTCACTGATGGTTCTTTACCAGATGCTGCAAAAATCGGAAATACATCTGCTGCGGTTTTGTTCATTGTTTTTATACTAAAACTGCCTAAGTTTTTTTAGTATTGCCAATCCAGAACCATCTTTACCAGTGAAAATCTAGGTTTTGAGGTTTAACTTAAGCTTTTTCATTGTTACTATAGGATTCCTATTTGATTTTTGAAAAAAACAAGCTGGCTAGAAGCTTGCTACACAAAGCTTTGTTTTTCAGTATACTTAGCAAGATTCAAATTGGATTCCCATATATTAATCCTTGTAAAGAATAATCACCAGAAAAATAAAAATTACTGAAAGCAATTTGAACATAAAACTATCTGTACAAATCCTGTTAGAAAAAGTTTTTTAAATATTTTAGTAAGTATTATAAGATACATTATTCAATACACGTACCAGCAACACATTAGATTTTATAATTTTGTCAAGTAGTTAAAGTCATATGAGTTCCCACAGGTGTACTTTTTTTGAATAGCTGTAAGATTAAGAATTCTATAGCTTAAACAAAATTTACAATAGTTCATTAAATTATTTATTAACTTCCTGATTTTGGCTTGTCTAAATCTTAAAATCATTACAACAATCAAAGCTCATGATCGCTGAAACAATGATTATACTTAAGTTTCCTGTAAGCACATATCCAGATTATCAGCAGAGTGATAAAAGAATATTTTAGATAATTTGGCGATCGCATCTCCTTACTCAAAAGCTAATGGTCAAATAATAATTTGTTGATATTATTCTCAATAATGAGGTGTAAAATTTTATAGATAAACGCCCTTCTCACTTCCTTATAATTCATTCTTAATAAGATATATAGGCGTTCGCATCTGGACTAAGAAGATATTAGTCTTGACACTAATCAATTTCAAGTACACTGTCTGGTAATCATAAAGACATCTAGATGATAAGCGGCACAAATGAAGTTGTTATTATGATATGATTTAGACACTGTAAGGGTTTTAGCGTGATTAAATTCTGTTTTGTGCATTGTGCATTTAGTCTGCCTAAGATGGACGCTAAATAAATAGCAAAGATATGAAAGCTAACAAGGCTAGAGAGTTCAGTTCCCTAGAAAATATATCTCATAGTGAGTCATCTGCACCTTTGTCAGTAGCAGAGGCCGTGGCTAAGATATTGGAAGATCTAGGAGTAGTATATGCGTTTGGTGTTTCCGGAGGTGCGATCGCACCACTTTGGGGTGCATTGCATAATAGTTCTCTGCAAGTACTCCACTTTCGGCATGAAGCAGGAGCAGCGTTTGCAGCAACAGAAGCATATTTTGCTAGCGATCGCCCAGTAGTAATATTCACTACCACAGGACCAGGAATCACGAATGCTTTGACAGGACTATTAGCTGCCCGTTGGGAAGGTGCTAAGGTTATTCTACTGTCAGGTGCAACACCGTCAACACGACGTGGACGCTGGGCCCTTCAGGAAACCAGCACTTATACCATGCCTAGCACAGGTCTTTTGACTTCAGGGACAATATTTCATTACGCAATTACTCTCGAATCTAGTGATGAAGTTTCAGAAGTTGCACGAAGGCTTGCTCTTGGCTTCGCAAGACCAGAAGGATTTGTTGCTCATCTGAGTATCCCTAAAAACATCCAGACAAGCTCAGTCAAAAGCTCGTTACCAAAAGCACCTCTGTCTTACGCTTTGCCAACTGCCAGTGAGAAAACAATGGCAGAATGTGCGCGATTGCTGTCTGAAGGACCTTTTGCAATCTGGGTTGGCTTTGGTGCGCGAGGTGCAACAGAGGAAATTCGCCAACTTGCTGAAATGACAGGGGCTGCTGTCATGTGTTCACCCCGTAGTAAGGGTATTTTTCCCGAAAATCATCCTCAATTTGTGGGCGTTACAGGCTTTGGTGGACATGGATCAGTCTTAACTTATATGCAAGAACAGCGTCCTTTGCGTACGCTTGTACTCGGAACACGCCTTGGTGAACTTACCTCTTTCTGGAATCCCGTGATGATCCCCACACGAGGATTTGTACATGTTGATCTGAACGCAGAGGTTCCAGGAACAGCTTATCCATCTGCTGAGACATTCGCTATCCAGTCTGATGTTGGAATGTTTATAAGAGGACTGCTGAAATACTTCCCAGAAAATATTGGTTCCTCATTAGCGATCGCTTTGCCTAATCCTAAACGTGATTTAATTGAACCACAAGCAGAAGGTTTGGTGCGACCGCAGTTTCTGATAGATATGATTCAACGGGTAATTGTTGATAGTACAGAGATCATAGTAATGGCAGAGTCTGCTAACTCCCTGGCTTGGGTAAATCCAATGCTGCAATTTGACAAACCAGGTCGCTTCCGTGTCAGTACTGGCTTTGCCTCTATGGGACATTTTGTTACAGGCGTCGTGGGTACAGCTTTAGCACGTCAAGGTAAGGCAATAGCCATTGTTGGAGATGGCGCCATGCTCATGAACAACGAGGTGAGTACGGCTGTAAAATATCAAATTCCTGCTATCTGGATTGTACTCAATGATGGGCGCTACAACATATGCGAACAGGGAATGACGTATTTAGGTTTTAAGGGCGTAGATGCAACAATTCCACAAGCAGATTTTGTCAAAATTGCCCAAGGGATGGGGGCTGATGGTATTCGTGTTGCAAGGGAATTTGAAGTTCAGGCAGCATTAGAGAAAGCGATCGCAGCAGCTGGTCCATTTGTAGTTGATGTACTTATCGACCCTACCCAAATACCACTTTCTGAAGGTCGTAATCAAAGTCTGATTTCACAAGGTGCTACAAATTATTAAATCAATTATTTAAATTTGTTTAATAAGGCAATTCAACTATGGTGTATTCTCCAGTAGGTATTCGTTCGCTCGCTATTAGTTTGCCAAGCATCAAACGTACAAGAGATTATTACATAGAAAAATACCCAGATTTAGTTGCTCAATCGGAGCAAAAAAGCTTGGCAAAGCTATTTTCACTAAGTGGCTCTACTCCTAGTAATGAGTTTGATATAGAGATGATGCCTTATTTGTCTGATCCCTTTCGTGGAACAGTTGAGCAGCGATTGCTGGGGCCAGGGGAGTCTTCCCTGACACTAGAATATGATGCGGCAATAAAAGCTCTTGAAGCAGCCAAGCTTTCTGTTGACGACATAGATCTCATACTTGTTGCTTCAGTCTGGCCTGAACAAATTGGATTTGGCAATGCTGCTTTTCTTGCCCAGCAACTTGACTTTCAGGGTGCTGCTTGGAATCTAGATGCAGCGTGTGGAGTAACACCAGTTGCACTTCAGACTGCTTGTGCTTTGGTGCGAGGAGGAGAGTATAAAAAAGTGCTTGTAGTTGTCTCATGTACATACTCTCGCTTTTTCGATGAACAAGATACTATATTCTGGTGTATTAGTGATGGTGCTGGGGCTTTTGTTGTCGATACGCTCGAACAAAATCAGGGAGTTCTAGGTACAAAAACAATTAATACAAGAGTATTGTGTAACACTTTATTCTCTACTATTTCAGAGGATGAACAGGGTCATCCACTAGTTCGTATGCAGTTTAGCAAAGAGTCAAGCAAGCTATTCCGAGAAACAGTTACGGATTTTCTTCGTACTTGTTGTGAAGCTGCTGCCAGTGCAGCTGGTGTAACCCTAGAGCAAATTGACTTTTTTCTTTTCAATACACCTACAGCTTGGTTTGCGAGCTTTTGCACACGTGTACTCGGAATTGAACCAGAACGGACAATCAACATTCATCCGCAATATGCAAATATTGGATCGGTACTCTCATTAGCCAATATGTACCACGCTGCACAGTTGGGTAAAATTCATGAAAATGACTTGGTTCTGATCTATGGATTCGGTGTAGCAGGTGCTGCTTCTGCGAGTGTAATGCGTTGGGGAAATGTGGCTCTAAGTCCTGATCCTTTTAGGGGAACAGACTCAACAGTGAAAGTTTCTGAAGACAGTAGGTATGTATCTTGTTGATTAAAAATACTCTTGGTTTGTAGTAAGCACTTAAGTGCTTACTACGAATATATCTGTATTTTTTATTTAGATAATCGGTATAATACCGAAAACATATCTAAAAATCCACTGTGCAAAGAAAATTTTTAGCAGCAGGACTTTTTCTGTTGTCTGTTGCGTTTCCACTCAAAGTCTTAGCAAAGAGTTATGATGAAATTTATGTCTTTGGTGATAGCTTCTCTGATACAGGTAATGTATTCAATGCCACAGGTGGAGCTATCCCGCCCAGTCCATATGTTAATGAGCGTTTTTCCAACGGTTCAGTTTGGGTGGAATATCTCGCCTCTGATTTAGGAATAAATTTTAATCCGCAGACCAACTTTGCTTTTGGCGGTGCAACCACAGGCTTTGATAACATTGGCTTGGCAGGTTTACCAGGATTACAGCAACAAATTAATAGCTTTACAACAGCAAATGCGTCTGCTGATCCGAATGCTCTTTACATTGTCTGGGCTAGTACGAATGATTACATAAAGTATTTTTTTGGTGATGTTCCCGATCCAAACGAGACAGTCACAAATATATCAACTGCGGTAGAATCACTAATTGCTGTCGGCGCTAAAGATATTATGGTGGTTAACCAGCCTGACTTAGGAAAATTCCCGATTACAGGCGGGAATAATCAAACTTCTGATGCACTTAGCAATTTGATCAGTACACATAACTCTAATTTGACTGCAAGCATCTATTTATGGGATCAGCAATTAAGTCCAGATATAAATATTATTGGTCTTGATGTAAATTCCTTATTTAATCGGATAATTGCAGATCCCCAGGAATTTGGTTTTACCAATGCAACTGATTCTTGCATTGCAGGAGACTTATCAGTTGTACCGATAAATCCTCCTACACAGCCAGTTAACTGTACTCCAGATACCTTTGTGTTTTGGGATCAACTTCATCCAACGACTGCTACTCATAAGACAATTGGAGAATTAGCATTTTCAACACTTAAGAAAGAAAAAGTGCCTGTTCCTGAACCTTCTCCTGTGTTGGGGGTGTTAACGTTTGGTGCTTTAGGTATAGTTTCTCTACTAAAAGGTAAAGGACGATAATACTATAGGGTAGTCGGGTCGGTTTATTTATGTAATTGCTCCTAAAGCTTTCAAAGAAGCTTTCTGAGCATCTGTCAGACCAATAATATTGGAAATATTCGCACCTTCATATGGTCTCTCATTCCTTAATGTTTTGAGGCACTCCCCGGTGTTAACGTCCCAAAATTTAATAGTGTCATCTTGACTACCACTTACTACTGTTTGACCATTGGGACTAAAGGTAACAGACCAAACTAATTGTGTATGTCCCTCTAAAGTTTTGATACATTGATTTGTGCGGAGATCCCAAAGCTTCACAGTTTGATCTTGACTACTACTCGCTAGCATGAAGCCATCTGGACTAAAGGCTACTGAGTATACAGAACTGGTATGACCCTTCAAAGTTTGAACACATTCTCCAATTTTGACATTCCACAGCTTTATCGTTTGGTCGGTACTGCTGCTAGCTAGTATGTGGCCATCACAACTGTAAGTTATCCACCAGATCCAATTATTATGTCCAAAAAGTGTCCGGATGCATTCCCCCGTCGTAACATTCCATAACTTCACTGTTTTATCGTGAGAACCAGTAGCAACGATTTGACCATTTGGATTGAAGGCAACAGACCATATCCGATCAGTATGCCCTTCTAGTATATGAATGCATTGACCAGTGTTAACATCCCACAACCTTGCTGTGTGATCATCACTGCCACTTGCAAGCATTTGACAGCTTGGGCTGATAGCAACCGATGTGAGCCAATTTGCATGTCCACTAAAAGTTCTAAGACATTCACCAGTGTTGACATCCCAGAGCTTCACACTTTGATCTTCACTACCACTGGCCACGATCTGGGCATTTGAACCCACAGTAACCGACGTCACCCGATTTTTATGTCCTCGCAAAGTTTTGAGACACTTACCAGTATTAATATCCCAGAACTTCACCATTTGATCACCACTTCCACTCACAAGCATGTCACCATTGGCACTGAATGTCACTTCCCAGATTCCGCTACTGTAACCCTGCAAAGTTTTGAGGCATTGACCAGTGCTAATATCCCATAACCTTACTGTTTGGTCACTACTGCCACTCACAAGTGTGCAACTATCTGGACTCAAAGCAATTGACCATACCCTACTGCTATGTCCCTGTAAAGTTCTAAGATATTCACCAGTGTTGACATCCCACAGTTTTACCGTTCGATCATCTGCTCCACTTGCGAGTATATAACCATCTAAACTAAAGACTAATGAATTTACACAATCAGTATGACCCTGTAAAGTATTGGTATGTAGACCAGTTTCAACATTCCACAATCTCACTGTTCGATCATGGCTGCCACTGGCTAAAGTTTGACCATCTGGACTGAAGCTAACTGACCAGACTCCACCATGATGTCCTTGTAAAGTTTTGAGGCATTTGTCAGTGGTGACATCCCATAATTTCACCGTTTGGTCATGACAACCACTAGCTAAAATTTGACCATTTGGACTAAAAGCAACTGATGAGACTCTGCCATTATGACCACACAAAGTTTTCAGACATTCACCAGTATTAGCATTCCACAGTTTCACAGTTTGGTCTTCACTTGCACTGGCTAGTATATTACCTTTAGGAGAAAAGGCAACTGACGCAATTCCGTTACTATGTCCCTGTAAAGTTGCCAGACACTCTCCGGTATTCACATCCCACAGTTTGATTGTTTGATCCTTACCACCACTTGCGAGGATTTTTCCATCAGGACTAAAGCTAACTGACCACACCCAATCAGTGTGTCCAATACAAACAAGCTGTTGTTTGCCGTCTGCAACTTGATAGAGGTGAACCTGATTATAAGTATCTCCCATAGCTAAGAATTGACCATCAGGGCTAAATGCCACCGAATGAATACCACCAAAGGTTTCAGCAAAAACGCAGTTAGCTAAATCAGCGTGAGCAAAATTTACATTGTGCAAACTTACACTGCGTAGGTCAGCTTGCCAAACAGCGAGATCAGAAAAATCATAGCCATTTAAATCTGTCTGTAGTTGACTAAACAAATTGAGGATATTTCCAGCACTATAGCCTGGTTCTTGGGGTGATTCTTCTCGTAGTCTTGCTAAAATTTGAGTTAATTGTTTTTCAATACCTCTTTTGCTTCTAAAGACAGCGAGTAGTTCATTAATCAATGGTTGGAGGATGAGGCGAATATGAGTTTCTTTGATGTAATCTTTGGCAGTTGCCTTTATTAAGGCGTGACATCTAAAAAGATCGAAATTTTCAGTTGTGATCTCTTCACATACCTGTTCTATCAATACCTGAGTGACATACTCCATAACTACAGGTTGCAGGGTGAAAGTTGCTGCACTTTGCTCAATTAGCGATCGCCTAACTAGAGACTCTAGAGCCTCTACTAATTTTTGTGGTGGTGTTGGCGATACGATATCTTCTCGTAAATCCGATAACGAAACTGGCTCACGATTAATTGCTAGCCAATACATAATTTCTTTTTCCAGGTTTGATAAGCGCTCAAACTGCTGCTCTAAAACATCACGAATATCTCCAAAAACTGCTGTATCTTGTTGCAAGAATTGAGTCACATTACCACCAAAAACATCTTGAATAGTCGTGGCAACTATCTTTAAGGCTAATGGATTGCCTGCATACAGATCAATCATTCTTTTACATTCTTTCTCTGTTGCGGATAGTCCCTTGACTTTCAAAATTTCCTGTCCCTCTTCCACATTTAAGCCAGTCAGTAGTAGGGAATGAATGGGTAGCGCTCTACCTTCCATTAATGCTACTTCTTTGGGTTTTTCCCGACTAGTTAGCACTAAACAGCTAGTATGAGCTGCTTCTCCTAGCTGTTTAAACAGCTGACCATATTCCTCATATCCTTCAGGGTAATGTCCAGAGCGATTACCACTGCTGAGAATTGACTCTATATTGTCAAAAATCACTAGACAACGATTATTTCGTAAATAATCAAGTAGCCTGGATATGATCTCAGCCAGATTTTGTGGGAGATTGCTTTGTGTTTCTTGCTCGTCAGAGAGAAATTGGATGAGATTTACGAGAACAGATTTAATAGGTGGTGCTTCTCTTAGCGATCGCCAGATGACATATTCAAATTCTTCCTGAATCTGTTGAGCAAGCTTTAAAGACAAAGACGTTTTACCAATTCCGCCCATTCCTAATACTGCTACAAATCGACACCGCTCATTAAGAATCCATTGCTCTAAAGTGGCAATTTCTTGCGTACGTCCATAAAAAACTGTTGGAATAGTAGCATCTCCCCAATCTATCCGACTATTTGAACTAATATAGTCACTTTTTTCTAGTTTTTCCTTAAAAACTGTAAATAGCTTCTCAAGAGTTTTTTTATCAACCCCGGATTCGCGATTAAGTACTTTTGAGATTGTACTGGGATATAACCCAGTAAGTGCGCTCATTTCTTCAAATGTATAGCTGTTGCCAAAATTTTCCTGTGCTTCTGATGTGCGCTTTGCTTCTTGAAGTTTTTGCAATCCTTTAGTAGTAAGTGCAACTCCGCGCTTGCGTCTCCAATTTTGTAAAGTCATATATTAAAATTTTAATTATACTAAATTTACTTTAAAGAAATTAAATTTTTACTGAATCAAGAGCTTGTCGAACTATACATCAACTAGCGTGTTTTTTTGATAAAATACTTGTTGAGAACTCAAACTCGAAAATAGCTAAAACTCTTACTATATATATTACAGCCAATTTTAATGTAATTTTTATAAAATATTTGCTGCATTTGATTTAATGCTTTTTAAATTTTATTTTATGGTTGATCTTACTTAGTATAACAAAATTGCTATGTTTACTAAAAAATCGAGCGCTATCTTATGGTTTAACTAATATAAAAATTGCTGTTGAAGTTTAATATTGGTCAAAATACAATCACACAGACTTGAAAACGAATTTTTCGTAAACTAGATGTATCCACAAGAGCAAAAACAGTAGCAAGATGCCCAACACCTCAAATTTAGATTCTTGGTTTGTTTGTCCTAAACCTAATCCAGAAGCCAAAATCCGCTTATTTTGTTTCCCTTATGCTGGTGGTAGCGCTAATATATTTCGTGGGTGGTCAAATCATCTTCTACCAACTGTAGAGATCTGTGCGATCGAGCTTCCTGGTAGAGGAATGCGGATCAAGTTACCTTCATTCACTCAATTAGAACCTCTAGTCACAGAGTTAGCTAGTGTTTTTAAACCAAACTTAAACAAACCGTTTGCTTTCTTTGGCCACAGCATGGGTGGACTTGTGAGTTTTGAACTTGCTCGTCTACTCCGCAAACAGTATGGTGTAAAACCGAGTCATCTATTTGTATCGGCTCGCAGCGCACCTCAAATTGTTGATACCAAACCACCTATTCACAGCTTACCGGATGCAGAATTTATTGAAGAATTGCGTCATTTAAATGGGACTCCAGAAGCCTTACTAGAAAATGATGAACTTATGCAATTATTCATGCCTATTCTACGGGCAGATTTTGCAGTACTAGAAACTTATATTTACACTCAACAAACACCACTGGATTGTCCTATTACTGCTTTTGGTGGTTTGCAAGATCAAGAAGTTAGTTATGACCAAATTAAAGCATGGCAAGAGCAAACAAGCGCTTCTTTTTCATTACATATGCTTTCTGGAAACCACTTTTTTTTGCACTCATGTCAGTCATTTTTACTAGAGATTATTTATCAGAAAATAAATGATATAGCAATCCTATATGATTTGTGAGAATTGCAATGCTCAGATCCCCAACGAGAGCATCCCAATTTTTATTCTGACATTTGGAATGCTCCCGATGCTAAAGAATCGATATCACCAGCAATTTGTCTTGTTATAAAGTATTTAATTGAAATAGACCAGCATGAGCTACTTCTGACAAAATCGCAGCGTGATCTGAAGCTGAAAGCCCCAATGCTGGTTTAAATATAGCCATAATTAAGGGGCGATCAAACACTCTCAATAGTTCACGGATACCTGTAATTCCAACTTTTGGAGACTGACCATAAGTTTCTGGTAGACGCACCACAATAACTTTCGCCGCACCAGCTATTGAGTATTTACCAAATATCATCGTCAACAGGCTAGATATATCCTTTTCGACATTCGTTTCTGGAAAACGAATGGTAGCGATGCTGTGACCTGTTTGGATTTCGGTTTGGACTGAGACTACTTTTGTGCCAGATGCGATCGCAAAGTCGCTTCTTTATGGGCAAAACCCGCATCCCAAGTTCCGACTGTTTGCCCAACGGCGATGACTTTGGCTTGTTTATGAGGGTCTACACCTTCAGGAAAATGGTAGTCTACTTCAATTGTCATTTGTCATTTGTTAATGGTTAGTTGTTTAGAATCTTGATAAATCACGACGCAGGATTTATGCTGCTTCGTGATTTTCATCCACTGTATAATGCACAGGGTTTTCAACCTACCTCTCATAAACCACCAACAACCAATCATCAAGCACAAAGCATAAACTACCAACAGCTAACCCAATCACCAACAAAACTACAATGTTTCCAAATAACTAAGCAGGTCTGCCATTTCTTTAGTACTAGGCTGGAATTTTGGCATAGGAGGAGTTTCGCCACTGATGACTTGATGAATTAGACCATAGGGGGATTTGTGCTTAGAGACTCCTTGTAGACTAGGACCGACTCGACCGTCTGCTTCCAAACCATGACAACCGGCACAGTTAATTTGAAAGATCGCATGTCCTTGTACTGGATCACCTGTTAGGGATAGAACTGTCTTAACATAGGGATCGGAAGCTCTTACTATGCGAACAGCAAAAATCCCCAAGAGAAGCGCTAGCAAAATCGCCAGAGCCATTAAGGCGATTCGCTGAATGATATTTTTAGGTTGGGTAATTTGGTTATCCAAATTTTTTTGCTGTCAAAGTTTGGGTGTACAAAAAATTTTCATTTCATACACATAGCTTAAAATTTCTTTGATTGTGTTTGCAAGCACAATATCTATTTTTCTATATTCTGTTGTTGGCTAAAACCATCTTCAAACATGGGATTGATGCCAAATTTGGTAAGATTGAGAACAGGAAATAAATCTTTAACAACTGCAACAAGGAGATCTCAAGTGGTTGAACCCCTGCTAGATGGCATTGTTCTGGGTCTAATCTTCGTAACTCTGGGTGGACTGTTCTACGCTGCTTATAAGCAATACAAGCGTCCCAACGAATTGGGAGGTTAATTTTTATTAAGGGGACGTGGGGAGACGTGGGGAATGATCAGACGCGCTGACGCGGAGAATCTAATTACAAATACTCTCCATGTCTCCATTCTCTCCTTCTCGCTTATTTGTTCCAGAAGATGTATTGCCAGTATTAAAATCATTCGTCAACCCTGTTGTGTAGAAAGTAACAGCTGTGTTACCGTAAATTTTTTGGTGACAGATTTCTAAACCGGGAATTATTGGTGGTGTATTTTGACAACTGTGTTCGACTGCTATTTCCCCATGAGAATCTAATAATTGGTAAGATGCGATCGCCTCTAGTACTGGTTGGTAAACTTGACTAGCATAAGGTGGATCGAAGTAAATTCTATTAAACTGTTGTCCAGCTAGTTTTGGCAATAACTGCACTACATCACCGCGCAGCACTTTCCACTGTTGTTGCTCTTTCGCTACTTGTTGCCAGTTTTGTTGGATAATTGCACAGGCACGGCTGGATTGTTCGATCGCGATCGCACTTGTTGCACCTCTACACAATGCTTCTGCACCCATCGAACCTGTACCAGCACACAAATCTAGCCAGCGACATCCTTCTATTGTTCCTTGCCAAATATTAAATATAGCTTCTCTAACCCGCGCGCTTGTGGGTCTGGTATCTTTACCTGGTAATGTTTTTAACGAGCGATTTCCGTAAATTCTCAGAGCCATGAGCTTAGGGTCAAAATTAACGCAGACTTTATGACAAACTCACTTTCGCTCTAACTTTATAATCACAAAAAGTGGTTCAGGTAAAATATTAACTAATTCCTGTTCATTAAATAACAATCCATCACATTTATAGCAGAATTTTTCCATCATTCTGACTAAGAATGGCGGAGATGATAAAACAGGTGAAGTGATAGGAGATATTTACAAAAATTAACTTGATTTTAAGCAGCAATTTCTTCGCGATCGCGGACTTGGGCAACAAAATTAGACAGAATTTGCAATCCAATATTAGAAGATTTTTCTGGGTGAAACTGGACTGCCATTAAGTTTTCATAGGCAATAGCGGCTGTAATAGTTTGACTACCATGAGTGACATTAGCCGCACGGACTTGGGGTTCGGTGGGGTCAACATAATAAGAATGGACAAAATATACCCAAGGTTGAGGCGCTAAATATTCCCATAAAAGACATTTTGGTTGAGTCAATTCAAGTTGATTCCAACCCATGTGGGGAATAGTAATTCCTGGTTCTGGACGGAAGCGACGCACTTTTCCTTTTATAATTCCTAGTCCTGGTTCGCAGCCTTCTTCACTAGACTCAAACAAAATTTGCAGTCCCAAACAAATACCTAAAAAGGGTTTGCCAGATGCGATCGCTGCTTTTATGGGTGCTTCTAAATTCCGCGATCTTAAATGTTGTATTGCCGGGTCAAATGCACCCACTCCCGGTAATACTATCGCATCTGCTCTTTCTAATTCCTTTGTTGAATCTGTAACTTTCGGAGTTGCCCCAGCTTTTTCTAAACCTTTGCAGACTGAGTGCAAATTCCCCATGTCATAGTCCACAACTGCTATAACCGCCATTAACTTGCTCCCTGTCAATTTATTATGGAGGGTAATTCTATTTTAAATAATATTCGTAATGACGAGAAGGTTGCTATTAATTTATTTTGCAACTTGGCGATCTGATCAAAAATCAAATTCTGATGATGATTTATTGATTGAACTAGCTAAACTTGATTCGATATCTCATGCTTTGACTTTGGTGCGATCGCTCTTTGTGGATGTGCAACTAGCCAAGACTCAAGTACTGGAAAAAATCACAGAACTACTGCCAGATGGAATTATCTGCTGTGGCATGACCCAAAAGCAGACGCAATTAAGTGTGGAATAAATGCTGGTTTTGGTCAAACTGTGTTGTAAACAACGCTGAATTTAGAGCAGTTGATGGTTAAGATAAGGAATTTTGAGATTAGCCATGACTGGAGCAAATTTGTCTGTTGAAGGTCTAAATTATTCAGTACTAGATGACCTGCGACAGTGCCAATTAAAAGTTCCTTGCACATTTATCCACGTTTCTATTTTGACTATAGAAAATTTGCCCTCAATTCTTGCTGATTTTTTATTAATTATTTACAGGGTGGCACTTTGATAAAATCTTTTGCGTCTGTTTGTAGAAAAATTTATCTAAGTATATGTTGCCAATCTTACTCATCCTTCCTCTCGCTCAAACAACTCCTCTACCACCATCACCACCAGAAGAAATAGTACAAACTCAACAAGTACGTCCTTTACCAGGAAAACTGGATAAAATACCAACCTTTAATAGCAATAGTCCAGAAAAAGTTGTGACAGAAGGAATTCTTTTGTCTACCTTTCCTCATAAAGGGAAAAAAGTGTCAACTGCACATCTGAATTATCCTTTTAAGGGAAGATTTGATATTTTTGCCCATCATGTTGCTGAAGCACCTACCCCAAATGACTTGCGATCGCTTTATCTAGGGATAATCCTACATAACCCAGGTAAACAACCAATAAAGATTAATGTTTTTCAAGGTGCAACTTATTTAAGTCAGCCAGATGCACCATTTGTGGAATTACCATCTTTAACTCGAAATCTTTCAGGAAATGTTTTTGCTGGCCCAGGCGATCGCGTCATGAATGATGTCTTACGTGGACGTCGCCAAGATATTTTCCCTGCTCAAATTGTGATTCCACCAGGGGAAAGTCAGATGCTGTTGAATACACCAATTCCAGTCAAAGGACTCACCCCACCTTTAAATGGTCGATCTGCTTTGATTCGTCTATATAGTAGCGGAACTGTCTACGCGGCTAGTTTGGCAATGTTTGCAAAAACTAATCCTGATGGTAGCGAGCGATCGCCTAATTTAAAAGAATGGGAAAATTTACTCAATAACGGTAATTTAGCCAGTCCGCGAGATAAAACCCCCACTCCTTTAGAAAAAACCGACACACCGATAGTTTATGGACGTGTCGCAGGTGTGGCCAACGGTTCTTTTTGGCGGGCTTTTATTACAGATGGTGCTAAATCCAAATATCTGACTATTCCTCAACCAGGTCAAGCTTATTCTTATGCATTAAGCACTGTCCCTGCTGGAACTTTAGGAACCGATCAAATTCAAAGTGCGCCGATGTTAGTCCGCTATCCTGATACAGCATATTTAGCTCATGGAAATTACGGCATACAATACAACCTGAAGTTCCCACTACATAACAACACCCAGACACCGCAAAAAGTAACTATATCTATGCAGACACCCCTCAAAGAAGACCAGTTAGTCAAACCGGGGTTACGCTTTTTGAGTACACCAGCCCAACAAGTGTATTTCCGTGGGACAGTCCGCTTAGGCTACAAGGATGATCAAGGTCAGCAGCAAACCCAGTTTGTGCATTTAGTACAAAAACGCGGTCAGTCTGGAGAACCCTTAGTAATATTAAATATGAAACCGGGCGACAAAAGATTAGTACAAGTAGATTTTCTTTATCCACCAGATGCAACACCACCGCAGGTATTAACGGTTGAAACTTTAAAAACTAGTCCTTAAACCAATACGGTTGGTGTTAAGCATTGTTTATTTCTTTGTGAGTCCTCCGCATTTGGTGCGGTTTGTTCAAAAAATTGACTTACAACGAGTTTTAACTCTAACACCAACTGTATTTTTATTTATTAGAAAAAAATTTAGACAGGTATTGGTATAATACTCATAATTAAGGTTTATAACGCTGATTAAAGCTGTATAAATTAGTCTAGACAGAAGCTAGTACAACAAGGCAAAAGTAAAAAGGCAAAAGTAAAAAGAAAGCTTATTTTATAAGCTTTTCGAGTATTTTAAATGGTTGCTTTATTTACGCCGTGCTGTACTAGAGCGCCGGTCGAGTAGAGGTTATTGACAAATAAAAAAGACTATGCAGCAGGGATGAGGGACGAATTTTCGGGTGTAGTGTGGGATATACGAGCCAGAACATGGAGATTGTGAACGACAGCCATTCTTCGTAGATCAAAAAGATTTTTACGTAGACCAAGATAGCGAGCTTGGTCTCCTTGCCAGTGACCAATATGAGCTAGAGTATGCTCAACACTGACACGTTGACGGAGTTGAGCGCGTCCAACCTCAGTAGTTTGACGCTGGCGTAGTTCCACAAGTAAAGATTCATCAGGATGAATGGAAATAGTCCGGCCATGTTTGCTGGTGGTGGATTGAGAACGTAGGGGACAAGCAAGACATTCATCTTCACGAAAGTGGACGATGCCGCCTTCGTGAAAGGGCAAACTGATTCCATTTGGGCAAAGAATCAAAGAATTGTCCCAATCGAGAACGAAAGCATTTTTATCAAAAAGTTTACCGTTGCGGACTTTCCAGGGCTTACAAATAATAGTCAGATCAGGTGTGCGCTGTTTGACAAAATGACTGGTCAAATAGGCACGGTCAATGTGTAATTCTCGAATAGTTACTTGTTGCTGTTTTAAATCTTGTTCAATATCTAGAGTCACAGATGCTTCAGGTGCGTTGGCGCTGGTGATACCAACAGCCCTGACCATTCCTAAGTCTAAATCCTTAGCAACATGACGTTTAAACCCATCAAATTTCTGACTGCGGCTTTTACGTCCATGACGCATATCTTTATCTTCGATGGAAATACGTCTATCTTTGGTAACCCCCTGACGAAGCTTTGGGGAACCATCTGCGGCCTCCTCAACATCCTGAGTTTCGATTTGTCGTGCAATTGCCAGATTTGACTGTACTTGTTGAGCCGTTGAATCGTTCAAATCAGTTGTTTGATTAATCTGTGATTCAACGGAGTTCAGGGTTTGTAAAATATTTGATAGTGCTATATTTCTAGCTTCTGGATTATCCCAATCTAAGTCAAGAGCAGCTTTCAAGCTGGTTTTAGCGACGACATCAGCACCAAATTTTGATGCTATATTTTCTAAACTATCTTGATTAATTTCAGCTATTATTGATAACGCTTTTCTTAACGCATGACCTAATAAATTATAGGTATCTTCAACTCTTGCTGCTCCCCATAATGGACTTGAATCTAGGGCTATTTTTAATGAAGTTGAATTGTAGCCTCCGCAAATTTTAGCCATTTCAACTGTCTTTTCGATTAACCCTCTATCAAAAGAATGTGATATTAAAAGGGCACGGAATTTGACTAGGGTTCCTTTACTGAATGGGGCTTTTTCACAATCAAGGCAATCTAAAACTAGCTGCCATCTTCTATCCATTTCTATTGCTTCTATTCCCTCATCATCTGAAACTCCTGTATATGCTTGAAGGATAATGAAAAGTGCTAATTGTGCTGGTGGCACCGGGCATAGTCCGACGCTACTATCTTTAAAAATTTTTGCCAATTCTAATTGAAAATTTGAATCAAATAGTTCGTGGCGGATCTGCCGCAAAAATACAAATAGCTTGGCTTTACGTATACGTTTTACTACCGTTGACTCTTTGGGTGATAACTCGATGGGAGGTTGCCAGATTGGTGGACGCATTTTATACCTCTTATGCCTTGAACCCCGGAGATTGGACACAACAAATATTGTATCTTTTGTCAATCGCCTCTACTCGACCGGCGCTCTAGACCCTTTTGCGTATCTTAAATTTTTCGAGTTTTTAAATGAAGATCATCATGGTTCCTCGTGAAACTCGCGAGGCAGAAACTCGTGTTGCTGCGACCCCAGCAACCGTTGCCAGCTTAGTTAAGCTCGGCTGTCATGTTTTAGTGCAAACAGGAGCTGGATATTATTCTGGGTTTTGTGATCAGGACTATGATGCTCAAGGTGCTGACATTGTGGGGAATGATCTTGACGTTTATCGGAACGTTGATCTTGTTTTGTACGTTAAGCGACCTGCGGAAGATTTGGAGAAAGCGATCCTGGCAAATCTATCAACAAATTGTGCGATTTTGGGCTTTTTAGATCCCCAGATACCTCGCAGCCACCATAGCAGGCAATGGTATCAAAAATTTCTAGGGGTTTAGGATTTTGCTGTTTATAACTAAGACAAAACCCCCAGGTTAAACAAGTGGGGGTAGCTAAATACTCTCAAATAAACTAAATTTTTGTGGAAGAAACCCAATATCTGCCATTAATTCGGTAATGTATTGCTAACGTAAGCATCCATTCCATATGCAGGGGTGCGATCGCTATAGTCTATATCTTTACCAGTGATGGATTTAGCTAGTTTTTCAAAAGATGCAGAACGCCAGTTACGTTCGTGGATAGGTTTTGTTTGTTCTCCCAAGAAATAAGCCATAGAACCCAATAAGGAAGCTGCTACCCAACCAACAACGAATAATCCAATCAAGATAGTAATCATAGTTTTTAGCCTTTAATTTAATTTTTATGTCTTTATGTAAATTAATGTAACAGAAATTTAAAAATTAGGTCATGGTGTGAATACCGAAAAAAAGATCGGGTATTTCACACTTCAGCCTTATGTAGGCTTAGTGGTATTAGGCGATCGCTTCTTAAATTTGTAGAGGAAAAAAGGAGCGATCGCTATTTGTTTTGATTACCTGCTGCTTGTTGGACTTGCTCTACAGTTAAATCTAGAGCCTGGGCTATTTGTTCTACACTTAACCCCAAAGCCAATAAGCGGGGTATAGCTTCCAGCTTGCCTCGCTGCTTACCTTCTTCCAAGCCTTCTTCCAAGCCTTCCTGTCTGGCTTCTTGTGCGATCGATTGATACATCCTTGTCTTTTTGAATTCGTCATCTATGCCTAACATCGCTGCTAATTCCTCTCGGCTTAACTGGGTAAATTTGTACAACAGGATGGTCTCTATTAATTCTACAATTTGCTTTTGGATAGCTTCATCCGTTAGTTCCTGTCTGGCTTGTAAAATTAATTGTCTACCACGCTCAACGGCTGTCTCTTGCCTTTCTATAATTAGCTTGACTATCGCAACTTGCAGAGAGTTTTCTGCTGCTACACCTAACTCATCTAAATAAATAGGCTGAACTTGCAAACTATCAAGCAGCGATCGATATGCTTGTTGATCTTCAGGCTCTACACTCCGTTTAGGATAGATCACAACCGCACGCCAAAAATTCACAGATGCATTTTGCTTGAGGTAGAGAAATATTTCTGCGAAAAAGCGCCTGTAAAAAGTCGCATCTAGTTGAAACTGAACTTCGACAAAATAAACTGGCTGTGTGGCGGTTTCAATTGTCGGGACAAACACCCCATCAATCCGAAAAGCTGTTTCCTTAATTTCGACAGAGACAAATTCATAAGCATCGACATTGGCTGTTGTGTTACCAATGATGGCAAAAAATATACTGGGGAAAGTTTGAAATAAACTATAAAAAATTTTGTCAGTTTGCACTGGGGTCTGAGTAAATGTGTTTTTAGTGTATAGCGATCGTATATGATTTGTGAGAATTGCAGAGCTTAGATCTCCGACTTCTCAGTAGGATACAGCTGGCGAATAGGAGGTCTGACCCCTCGTTGATCACAAATTGAATTGTAGAGACGTAGCAATGCTACGTCTCTACATCTGATGGAATGACGAAAAATCGTTCATGAGGGGTGTCACCCCTGATTCGCCAGCTGTATCCTCAGTAGAAATCGGGGATCTTGTCCTGGGATATCCTGCGATCGCCATGACTCGGAGGTTGGGAAATCACCAAAAACTCTAAATCTTATTGCGATTCGTTAAATATTTGATGGGGAACACCAGGCGGAACTTCTAATTAGTTCTATCTTCTTTCTCTTCTTGAGAATCTTCTTTTTGACACTCAGTTAGCAACTCATCAATACTTTGAGGTAACTCTCCATTCGTTACTTTTTTAGAGAAAACTTGATAACAATCCTTCTTATCCCCTTCTTTGCGGGGAAATCCTAACCAAAGAATAATAATAATTTTTTGTTCTTTAAATCCTCTAAAGAACAATCGATATCTTTCAGGTAGTCCCATTTTCTTGAGACGACCATATTTTTGTAAAGGTTTTTGTAAAACAAAGTAGGTAGCAAAAGGATCTTGAGGTATTTTTTCTTTGATACCAACATCTAATGCTTTTAATAACTTGATATCTGGATGTTTAATAAATTCTTCTTGAGTTAATTTATTTTTTAAAACACGCACTCGATTAGACAATTCTACCCATTGCTTATGAAACAATGGGTAAAAAAAGATTTTCCATCCATGACAAGTGAATGAACTCATTAATCTAACTCTACATCAGCTAGTAAATTATCCATTTCATCACTCATTTCTTGTGTATAAGGAATAAGCTTTGAAGGATTTTTGATTGCATCTTTCATTAGGAAATCAAGAAATAAACTCAACATCAGTGATTCTGTTTCATCTGCATTTTCCATTTCTTCCGTATCTAATCTGACTAGAAATGTATTTTCAGATAATACTTCGATATAACCAGAAGCATTAACTAAATTAGGATAATCTTTAGAAAAGGCACGGGGTAGACGAAATCCGTCTTGAGTACCTATCTTGGCATGAGCTATGGGATAAATTTTGTCAGCCATGTCATTAAGTTTAAAGTATTATAATATTTATAATAATACAATATATCCAATATAAAAAAGACAGGCGTCTTGCCTGTCCTCACTTGATAATTCCAATCAAAATTTAGAAATTCATTTCAGCTGCTTGGACTTTCTCAACTTGTTTCTTCTTCAGAACCAGCATGACTTGAGCTAGCATGACCAAACAGATAAATGCAATCATCCATTTCACTCTGTTGGGATCTTGCAGTACGATTTCTGCATCGTCTTGACCAAAGCCGCCGACGTTGGGATTATTGGTCAAAGCGTCTCCACTCTTGAGTGTTTGTCCTTCAGAGACAATCAACTCAGGACCAGCAGGAATTGTATCGACAACAGTTTCGCCAGAGTCAGTTTGGATGCTGAGTTGATATTTGGCACTACCATACTCATCTTCCTCTTTGGCAATCTTGGTAATTGTACCAGCAGCAGAAGCTGTGTAAACAGTATTGTTGCTCTTTTCGCCTGTTGGGTAAACTTGTCCGCGTCCCCGGTTAGCACCTAAGTGAACTGCATATTTGCCGAAGTGAATGTTTTTGTCGCTAGCGGGGTCAGGGGAAAGAACTGGGAAGACAATTTCTTGGTACTGTTCGCCAGGGATGGGGCCGACAAGAAGCACGTTGTCCTGACCATCTTTATAAGGCTGGAAGTAAACATCGCCTACTTCTTCTTTCAATTCTTCAGGAATGCGATCTTCAGGAGCAATCTTGAAGCCTTCTGGTAGCATTAACACAGCGCCGACGTTCAAACCAACTTTGGAACCGTCTGCGCCTACTTGCTGGACGCTGGTGTCGTAAGGAATTTTTACTACCGCTTTAAATACTGTGTCAGGTAGAACTGATTGGGGAATTTCTACTTCCGCAGGCTTTTGCGCTAGGTGACAGTTAGCACAAACAATCCTTCCCGTTGGTTCGCGGGGTGTTTCTGGATAGGTTTGCTGCGCCCAAAATGGATAGGCGGCGGCTGATTGGGGAAGGACTAGATCGCTGGTGAAGAAGAATGTCACGCAGGCGATCGCAACGAGTAATGTTTTGCTAATTACTCTAGCACTGCGAGTTAGTCTCGCGCTTTTCAAGGCTTTTCTCATCTCTTAAGGACTAGTTTCTCTGAATAAATATGTCATTGGTCATTAGTCATTGGTCATTGGTCATTGGTCATTGGTCATCGGTCATTGCTTATTGGTCATTATCTAATGACAAATGACAAAGGACAAATCACAAGACTTTTAGCTCCACCAAGGTTCTTCGCCTGTACGGAAGTCGGTTTCTGTCCAAGGGGTAAGGACTATTTTGTCATCTTGTGTAGAAGTGTGAGACAAAGCCAAAGAAAGTGGTGCAGGCCCGCGAACTACTTTACCGGTTGCATCATATTGAGAACCGTGACAAGGACACTTGAACTTGTTTTCAGCAGCGTTCCAAGGTACAACACAACCTAAGTGGGTACAAACAGCATTAATTCCGTAATCGGCGATCGCTTCTTTGTTTTCTACCACAATATAGGTGGGGTCGCCCTTTAGTCCCTGAACCAGAACGCGATCGCCCGCATTATGGCTTTCTAAAAAATTGCTGATACCGACATCGTTACCCAATTCATCTTTGGCTGTTGTACCACCACCAGCACCACCACTAGCAGGTGGAATGAAATACTTGACAACGGGAAACAATACCCCGGCGGCAACTCCTGTTACAGTTCCGAAAGTCAGAAGATTCATGAACTGACGGCGCCCCATATCGGGTACGTCCATTGATTCGGAAAATTGAGCCATAATCTACGCGTTCTAGGTGTATTTTGTAAACAATTTTGACTTGAGTTCTAATTATCCAGAAACTCTTGTCTATTTTTTGATGCTCATGCCCACAAAGACGCTAGTTTTCTTGTCAAGATATTTCTAGCATCTTGTTTTGTAGCATTACATTTCTTTATATTCCTATCATACTTGAGTAACTGAACTTAACATCATAACTAAATGTAAAATATAGTTGAGAATAACTATGACAGGACAACAATTACGTCAACTGCTGCTAGAAAAGTGGGGGCGCTCTTATGATGTTCAACTGCGCCGCACTCAAGGTAAAATATTTTTGCAAGTAATGTGGAAATATTTAGAACAAGCTTCATTTCCCCTCAATGAGGCTGAGTACCAAGAGCATTTGGAAAGTATTGCTAGCTATTTAAATTACTTAGGTGGCACAGCACAGGTACAACAATTTATTCAAGAAACACGGGAACGTCCACGACTCGGTAAAGCTGTTAGTATCCCTCTAGATTTAGGGGAAAGGTCAACGGAATGGTTAATCTAAATATTTTATGATTCTATAAATTAAAAAGTAACTTCTACGAATAATTATTTTTTGTATTTGTTTTTCAGCAATTATTGACACTTTTATTGCCTAATCAAAAGTTAAGGATTAATAATTTATGACTTATGAAAATCAATAACTACAAAATTATTGCTAATAACTAACAAACTCAATGCGAATTTAATTTGATTCGTGCCAAATGTAATCATGAAAAAAGATAATTTATCTTTACCGACTGGTTGTATTCTCCGCCAAGCAATTCAATCTGATACTTGGTCAATTCGGTGGTTGGTGCTATCAGCAAAACTTGACCCAACACAATTAATTTGGCAACAATTTTGGGTAATAGAATGTGACCAAAAAATAGTAGCTTGTGGACAACTACGTAATTTTTCTGACGCCCAAGAACTTGGTAGTTTAGTAGTTAAGCAAAACTGGCGCGATCGCAACTTGGGGAGTATTTTGACTCAGCATTTAATCCAAGCTGCAACTCAACCGCTATATTTGGAGTGCTTAGGTCAGCGCCTAGCAAATTTTTATTATAAATTTGGTTTTGTACCTATCGCTTTTGAAAATTTACCGCGATCGCTGCAACGCAAATTTCAATTATCTGAGTTAGGAAGAAAGCTAGGTGTTGTACCTGTTGTATTGATGCATTATCAAGATAGCTAATACAATAAGGCAAAAGTAAAAAGGCAAAAGTAAAAAGAAAGAATGCTTATTTTATAAGCTTTTCGAGTATTTGAAATGGTTGCTTTATTTCCGCCGACCTGTGCTAATTATATGTCCCCCCAATTTCAAAAATCTGTTGAGCAGTTACATTCAATTCTGGGAATGTTGTTGATACAATGCGCTCATCACCGCGAAACTGATTAATTTGATATTCACCTTCAACCAAAATGTAAACAGAGATAGTTGGTTGCTTAGGATTGCCAATAAACCGTCTCCCCCCTAAAGCTGCATAATCTACAACCCAGTATTCTGGAATTCCCACAGCTTCATAATCAGCCACTTTTTTGAGATAATCATCCCGCCAATTGGTGCTAACAACTTCAATCACCAGAGGAATAGATTCGGCTTGACTAACAGTAGATGCTTTTTTCCACAATGGTTCATTTACGAGGTTAGGACGATTTAAGATCACCACATCTGGCGAGTAAGCTGATTCGCTCTCACATGGCTTGACAAATGCTGTTTTAGGGATAAAGTAAGGCAGTTTTAAACGTTTATATTCTGTAACTATTTCTCCAATTAAAAATCCAATTACCTCTTCATGGTCGCCTGTAGGTGGTGGCATCTCAATAATAACTCCATCGTATAATTCATAGCGTCGCTGTGGGTTTTCTGGATACCAAGTAACAAATTCATCGAATGTAACTACTTTCCGTAAAGCTTGAGTCATGACTTAATTCCTCAACGCAAAAATTAGTATATGCCTGAAAGTATCTAAAGTATCAAAAACTAATCAAAATCTTCTTACACCTTTTTTTCTAAAAGCCAAAAAGCTTGCTTGGATGTTCTCCTCATCCTTAGTTCTGCCAAAATAAAAGTATTGGGTGAGCTGGCTTGGCTGGTGTGTCAACAGTTGTCTCAATACTAAAATGGAAAATTCATGAGAAAGCGCCCCAAAAGCCAATTTTTGTTTTGCGATCGCTGGTTTGATCGACACTGGATAGTCCGCAATATGGAAGCTTTCCAAGATTTGATTGTGGTTATCTTGTGTTTGAGCTTATTTAGCGTCATGCTGATGCAACTATGGTCGATATTTATGGCCCTTACACAACAACTGGATTATAAACTAGTGACTGCCAAAATATTATTTATCTTGATTTTGGTGGAATTATTTCGATTGCTGATGATTTACTTACAGGAACACAGTATTTCTGTAGGTGTAGCAGTTGAAGTCACAATTGTATCAGTTCTGCGAGAATTAGTTGTGCATGGAGCATTGGAAATTTCTTGGATTCAGGGAGCCTCAATTTGTGCCTTATTATTAATTCTTGGTGCATTGCTAATAGTGTGTGCCAAAACACCACATATGGATTGCATTAGTGCTAATACAAAATCTTGCCCAATTGTATATATAGAGAGTAATCAACAACAAAAAGAGCAAGAATTAGAGCGAACCGCGTCAATGCAAAAAAGGAGATAGGGAGGACATGGGGGACAACTAATCAGTTATCAGTTATCAGTGATCAGTTATCAAATTAAACTGATCACTGTTAACTGTTAACTGATTCATGTCCGATCCCCAATCTCTCTCCTTATACTCTTCTGGACAGATGAACACCTCTTTGAGGGCTAGTAGAAGTAAGTATAGAAAGCCTAAAGGAGGGTGAATCAATGACTCAAACTAGAGAAAGACAAGCTCAAAATCCTATTAGCGACCTAGAATACGACTTTTTGACTGTATTGCACAATAAAGGCGAAGCGATTAAAGCTTACGATACCTATATCCAAGATGCACAACAAGCTGGTTCTCAGCCTTGTGTAGAGTTATTCCAAAAATTGCGTCAGTCTGACATTGAGCAAGCACAAGAAATCCGCCACCATCTTCAGGAAGTCATGCAAAAAGGTAAGATGTAGGCTTAGTGGTTGAGGGCGATCGCTTCTTAATTTGTAGAGGAAAAAAGGGAGCGATCGCTATTTGCTTTGATTATCTGTTGCTTGTTGGACTTGCTCTACAGTTAAATCTAGAGCCTGGGCTATTTGTTCTACACTTAACCATAGTAGACCTCTTGCAAAAGTCGAATGAACCCCCCTCAATCCCCCCGTTCACGGGGGGAAGATTTAGTTCCCTCCCCGTAAACGCTTAGGGTTAGGGTGGGGTAAAAATATTTTTGCAAGAGGTCTAGTCAAAGAAAGTCTGCTTAAGCAGACTGGTTGATTTATTTGAGTCCTATAAAGACGACTTGTGCTGTTGGCTAAAAAATTAAATCCTTAGTGGTAGGTTGAAAAAATTGGAATGCTCCCATCAGAAATTCAGTCCACTTGAGTGGACTTTCGCTATTAGCCAAAAAATTTATTTCTTGGCGGGATATATGCTGAGTGTGAGACGCGAAATTACTCTGCGGGATCTAGGTTGTAAAAACAAGAAAATTTCCACTTGAAACGAGAAACTTCTCACTTGAAATGAGAAACTTCCCACTTGAAATGAGAAACTTCCCACTTGAAATGAGAAACTTCTCACTTAAAACGAGAAACTTCTCACTTAAAACGAGAAACTTCTCACCTGAAACGAGAAACTTCTCACCTGAAACGAGAAACTTCTCACTTAAAACTCCAACAAGCGATCGCACTCCGCTTCCCTGTGCGTTCCAAAAAACCACCCCCCTCTCCACTTACTGAGAGAAGGGGGTTAACACAATGAGGTGCTATTCACTACTAAAAAGCGTCTTGCAACTCGTAAAAATCAGGTGAAACGTAATCCTTACGTAAGGGCCAACCTACCCAATCTTCCGGCATTAAAATCCGCTTCAAGTTCGGGTGTCCTTCGTAAATAATCCCGAACATATCGTAAGATTCGCGCTCTTGCCAGTCAGCAGTTTTCCAAATCCAATAAACTGAAGGTACTCTCGGATTTTCACGTGGCAAGAAAACTTTGATACGTACTTCCTCTGGTTTATCAGCATTATCACTAACTTTGACCAAGTGATACATGCTGACTAATTCCTGTCCAGGGCCTAAATCAATCCCGCCCTGAATCTGGAGATAATTAAACCCGTAGGCATATAAAGCAGTACAAGTTGGTAGTAAAAAATCTGCCTCTACCTTAACTATCTCTACACCGTTAGCATCCGGTTGTAGAGGTTCATTGGCAAAGCCATTTTCCGTTAACCACTGGGAAACTTTACCTGCTGCTACATCCAGAGATTTTTCTTCTGCTGGTACTGGTTTCGATTCTTCAGCCACGGTTTACCTCCTCCTTCTTCTGGGTCAACAAAGCAGGTGGTATCGGCATACCGATCGCTTCACTCAATTCCTTCGGTGGTGCAACACGAGTGTCACTAAGCAAATACTCACCAGTGAGGATTTGTGGCACTGATTTCATGCTGTGAGTCGTACTGTAGTAGCGGTGGGTTTGCTTGATCACATCCCGCTCTTGGATAGAATCATTGGCAATTTTTTTGCGTAATTTAATAATCGCATCAATAATTGCTTCTGGGCGGGGCGGACAACCAGGTAAGTACACATCCACCGGAATCAGTTTATCGACTCCACGCACTGCTGAAGGAGAATCGACGCTGAACATCCCGCCAGTAATTGTACAAGCTCCCATCGCAATCACGTATTTTGGTTCTGGCATTTGTTCATAAAGACGCACCAATTGGGGAGCCATCTTCATCGTGATTGTTCCGGCTGTAATAATCAAATCAGCTTGTCGGGGACTAGAACGGGGGATAAGTCCAAAGCGATCGAAGTCAAAGCGAGAACCAATTAATGCTGCAAATTCAATAAAGCAGCAAGCTGTACCAAACAACAAAGGCCAAAGACTAGAAAGACGCGCCCAGTTGTAAAGGTCATCAACTGTGGTCAAAATGACGTTTTCCGACAGTTCATGAGTCACTGTCGAACGTCCAATGGGGTTGAGAATCCGGTCTGTTTGCTGCTGTTCTAAATCTTTGGCTGTTAAATTACCATCTAAGACCATTCCAAGGCTCCTTTGCGCCATGCATAAACTAGGGCAATTACAAGAATTGCGATAAAGATTAGCGCTTCAATGAATGCCAATAGACCTAAACGGTGGAAAGCAACTGCCCAAGGATATAAAAACACCGTCTCTACGTCAAATACCACGAAGACTAAGGCAAACATGTAATAGCGAATATTGAACTGAATCCAGGCTCCGCCAATGGGTTCCATACCGGATTCATAGGTGGTGCGCCGTTCTGGGCTGCGACTACTCGGTCGCAGCAGCTTAGATGCCGCAAGAGCTAAGGCAGGCACTAAGCTACAGATCATTAAGAAGCCTAGAAGGTACTCGTAACCGCTAAGGACAAACACAATCAATATCTACCGTTATGGGTGAAAATAACCGTTACTTTCTTTTACATTATATAGTTTAGGCATTTCTGAGTTTTGCAAAACAGACTCAGAGTTTTATTTGATTCGTTGTTGCTTGCTATAGAAAAACCTAACAATTATGTCATAATTTTTAACGTATATTTAAGCTTTGACCCTCACCCGTGCCACAGCCATGAGCGAACAAGCTGTTGAAAATTCGGTTTTAGACCGCTACGAGTGTCGCGCCTGCGGTTATGTCTACGAACCCACCAAAGGGGACGAAAAACATGACATTGCCCCAGACACACCCTTCGCAGAATTGCCGCTAACTTGGCGTTGTCCAGTTTGTAGCGCCAAGAAGAATGCTTTTGCCAATGTCGGCCCTGCGGGTAAGGCTTCTGGTTTTGAAGAAAATCTCGGTTATGGTTTCGGTGTCAACAATTTAACCCCTACTCAGAAGAGTATTCTGATTTTTGGGGCTTTGGCTCTTGGTGTCTTATTTTTCCTCAGTCTTTATGGCTTGCAATAGGACGCGCTCTTAGTCAGGGTTACAGCAGTTGCGACAACCAGGACAACCGTCCAAGCGCTGCTTTCCCTGACTCAGAAGCATAAACTGAATTAACAAAAAACTAATAAATACAAATTGTGATGAAAATTTGGCAAAAATTAATTGCTCTATTTGCAGTTGTTCTAGTATGTGTCGGTTGTAGTAAGGTTCCCTCTACAAGTTACAATCCTTGGGAAATAATTTCTGTAGGCACAGATGCCAAATTATTAGATCTTGCTTTTACTGGTAATCCTCAGCATGGTTTCTTGGTAGGCAGTGACGCTACTCTTTTAGAAACCAAAAATGGAGGTGAAACTTGGCAACCAATTAAACTGCAATTAGACGATCGCAAGTACCGCTTTAACTCTGTCAGTTTTACAGGTCAAGAAGGATGGATTGTTGGTGAACCTTCTTTGTTGCTGCACAGTACTGATGAGGGTAAATCATGGTTGCGAATTCCTCTGAGTGAAAAGTTACCTGGGAATCCAGTTAGTATTCTTGCCCAAGGAGGAAATTCAGCCGAAATGGCTACCGATGTGGGAGCAATTTACAAAACCACAGACGGCGGTCAAAATTGGAAAGCTCAAGTAGAAGAAGCAGTCGGTGTGGTGCGGAATTTGGAACGTTCCCCCGATGGGAAATATGTTGCTGTTTCTGCCAAGGGGAATTTCTACTCTACTTGGGAACCTGGTCAAAATGCATGGGTTCCTCATAATCGCAATAGTTCCCGACGTGTAGAAAACATGGGTTTTACCCAAAATGGACAGCTGTGGATGCTGGCGCGCGGAGGACAAATACAATTTAGCGAAACAGCTGATGCTGAAAAATGGCAAGAAGCACAAAATCCTGAACTAGCTACAAGCTGGGGATTGCTTGATATGGCTTATCGCACTCCAGAAGAAGTTTGGATCAGTGGTGGTAGCGGTAATTTGTTACGTAGTCCTGATGGTGGTCAAACTTGGGAAAAAGATCGCGATGTGGAAGGAATTCCTGCTAATTTATACAAAATAGTTTTCTTTTCACCTGAGCAGGGATTTGTAATTGGCGATCGCGGTTATTTATTAAAGTATCAACCAGATATTGCTGCTGTTGCCAAATCTGATGCCGCTTAATGTAACAAAAGTTTAAGAATTCATTGCTTATTTCTGAGAAAGAAGTTGCAAGATGTAACTCTTTCTTAACTTTGTAGGATAATGAATTCATGTAAAAAATCCGCATAGACACGAACCTAATCGGGCGAGTGTGTAGTAGTCCCGTCTGGGGACAAACATCCAGATGAGATGTAGTTTACTTGGGTAAAACCAAGAAATCTACGTATTAAAACATCTTTGAAAAGACAGGTAGGAATCTAAATGTCAGGAAGTACTGGAGAACGTCCGTTTTCGGATATTATTACCAGCGTTCGCTATTGGGTAATTCATAGCATTACCATTCCAGCATTGTTCATAGCAGGTTGGTTATTTGTCAGCACCGGTTTGGCATACGATGTGTTTGGCACACCTCGCCCCAACGAGTATTACACACAAGTACGGCAAGAATTGCCGATTGTGAATAACCGTTATGAAGCAAAACAACAAGTTGAACAATTTATTGAGAAGTAGTTTGCAATTATGAATTCTACCGATAATCAACCAATACAATACCCGATTTTTACCGTCAGATGGCTGGCAGTTCACACCCTAGCTGTGCCAACTGTCTTCTTTTTGGGCGCGATCGCCGCAATGCAATTTATTCAACGCTAGGAGGAAATAATGGAAAGAAGCCCCAATCCCAATAATCAACCGGTTGAACTTAACCGGACTTCACTGTTCCTGGGACTACTGCTAGTTTTTGTTCTAGGGATTCTATTTTCCAGTTACTTCTTTAATTAACTGGAATATTTTGCTACTTAATCAGTGAACAGTTATCTGAAAGTTATATAATTGATAACTGATAACTAATAACTGATAGCTGATAATTAATTTGTGTTGATTTTGCGTTTAGGGAGGAGAAAACAGTGTCTGGAAGTGGGAGAATTCCTTTGTGGATTGTTGCTACAATCGCAGGATTAGGTGTGATTACTGTTGTAGGTATTTTCTTCTATGGAGCCTACGCCGGAATGGGTTCTTCTGTCTAAAATTGACACGAACCTAATACTAAAAGCCGCAATTTTCTAGCAATTTGTTTAGAAACCATCATTAAAAAACCGCCCATCTCCAAGAGATAGGCGGTATTAATTTATTATTTAGTCATTTATCCTTTGTCAAAAGTTAATTAATTATAACCAGTGACTAATGACCAACAACCAATAACCAATAATCAATTTACACAATATCTTCGCGCTCAATGTAGATCATCAGAAACGAGAATACAACAATTGGCACAATCCAACCAATACTGTAAACGAGAATTGGAGACAAGAATGAAGCAGGATATGAAGCCAAAAGTGAAGTCACCATAGTAAAGATTCCTTTTAAAGAACAGTACAATTCAAAATGAGCTTACTGCAATTCTTCGCCTAAATTTGTAATTTCTAAAGATTTTTAACACAGAAAAGCTATTTGTAAATATATATTAAGAGTCATTTGTCATTTGTTATTTTTCCACACTCCAAGCACACGCCTGACACCCTCACGTTCTAAAGATCTAGCAGTTCATCTAGTTGCAGAGTTGGTAAGTCTTCTGGAATCACGTTTCTGATGAGAGTGGTTTTGTGGCTTTCGTGTTGGTTGGTTGTATCTACAGCGATCGCTTCTATACGAACTTCTAAACAACCAAGAGGAATATAAATTTGATCAATCACCTCTAATCCGGAAGCTGTGGGGAGGAAACTAGTGAGTAAACATGGCCCATCGAGTATACAGCGGGTTTGACAATCTTTAACCCATAGCTTAATAGCAACGTTAGGACGTACACAATCTAGCTGCACACGTACTTTCACAAACTTACCAGAGATTAGTTCGCCTTCTGGTACATATAATTGCGGAGTTGGTAATGCTTCAATCATTGTAGGAGCGATCGCAACAGGAATTTCTTCTTCGTGGTGTAATAAATCATCAACTTTTTCGTGATCATCAGTATCATCTACGACAATTTCTCTAGCTAACCAAGCTGGTGGTGTTTTGAATTGTCGGATACGAAATGGCGAAGGTGGAGGAGGAAGGGGGAGAGGAGAAGATGGGGGGAGTGGGAATTGTTCTGTGGTTTCCTGTTGTTCTGCTTTTTCTACTTCTGGGGTTTCAGCTTCAATTGGGGACAAAGTTTCTTGTTCGGATATCTCTTCGTGAGTGGTGACACAAAGATCGTAATCTTCATACTCTACATCGATAGGTTCGGGCAAAGTGTATCCATGACTGTACATCCACTTCCTAATCAGAGGCGACATGTTGGAAGTCTCTACTGTTAACAATTCAGAATGGCGTTGCACAACTACTGCTACAGAGTCGTTCAAAGAATTATCGGGAGTTGTTGCTAATTGAGGTGTATCTTTTACAACTCCAGTGCTATGGCTGTGATCAGATTCTTCTAGCAAACGCGATTCTGATGTTTCTGGTGCAAGATCGCCTGGTAAGTTTTTGATTCGTCTCAAGAATGGAAAAGTACTGTCCCTTTTTGCTCTACGCTTGACAATGGCAAAAGAAATTTCTTTAGATAAAGGCTGCACCTGTGTTGGAGTAGCAGAAGCAAGAACAATCGCACTGGTATCCATTGTTGCCATTTTCTCAGCCTTCACAGAATCTTTGGTTTTTAAAGACTCTTTTTGGGTTGGGGGTTCGCAAACAGCAACAGGAGTCTGCTTTTGAGGAAACTTAGGCAGTTGTGGCGAACGAAAATTAGCTGATTTATGAGAACGTGTAATTAATGGTGGCAGAATATCGGGAGTCGGTTCAGTAAATGATAACTGAGCTATTTTTTGAGATTTAACAATATTAAAAAGCTCTAGATCCAGCTTGACAGATGGTTCTGGCGTTATTTTAGTTTGTGGTGTTGTTGCTGGTTCTAGTTCAGTTGCTGTTGCTGGTGTACTAGTTGCGAGTAATTGCGTAATATCGGCTGTGATTGTAAAAGATTGGCTAGCTAACAGTGTAGTTTCACTATTAGGGGCGAGTATGCCATACAAACTAATCTCACCCAAAATAAGTTTTAATTCACAATCAGCAGGAATTTCAATTGAAGATTTGATCGAAAAGGGTAGTAGCTTTTCTAGTAATGTTTGGCGTGTTTGGGCTAATATTTCTAAACTTTGAGGCGATCGCAATTCAAGGCGTAGTTCTCCAGTTAACAACTTTTGCAGAGTCCAGGTTTCTGGCGACTCCACACACCCATCAATACTGAGAATTTGCCCCCAACTAGCGATATAGTTTTCTTGTTCTAAACTCAGCAGCAGTGGTAGTTCTGGAATAAGTGGAGGTGAGTCCTCTATAATTTCATCTTCTGCTACAGGATCGCAAGCAGGTAAAACTAACTCTACTAAATGTTGTAATATCTGCTCTGCTGTCTGACCTTGTAACCAAACTGGGCTGACAGGCTGATTAATAATTGCATCTTCTTTCTCAGTGGAGGGCAAGACTTGCAATTGTATACTATATTGCCAAGGCTGACCAAAAAGATTTGACATTAAATCGCCAGAACATTGTAACTCCCAAAGTCCAGGCTGGAGATAAGTAAAAGGCATTACCGCCATTAAGCCTTCAGCATTTGTCCGACGCGATCGCTTTTGAACACGGCGCTTTGGTGGAATTTCTAAACTTGAGTAGTGAGTCACCCGCACTTCCACATCAACATTGGTAAGATTGGATCGAGCCACAACTCTATACTTACCTTCCAAAATTTTCACGTTTGGCGATTCTAGGGAATCCCACGAGCGATCGCCCTGTTTCTGTATGAGAAATTGCCAGTGTTCCATTGTCACATCTGCCGAGAACCCAGAGCTACGCATGTCATCATAGCTTTAGTTTGTCTGTCAGTTTACACGATTACAAGCAGAAAGCCTATGTGTTTTTGACAAAAACGGGGGGATAAGGGGGACAAGGGAGAATTATTTCACAAATCTCTTTCCTAATGACTAAGTAAATCGGTGGGAATAAACATAACTGAGTTACGAAAAGTAAACATGCCTAAAAGCCTTACCAATAACCAATGACATAGACGCGCCTTCTTCGGCTTCAAGGTAGAGTATGACAAATAACGATCCCAAGTAGTTAGCTTTATTTGTGCCGACTTACTTAATACCCTAATACCCCCCCATATCCCCGTAGAACTTGCATAGATTGAGTAATTACTACACTACTGAAAATCCCCGACTTCGCAGGAGTTGTCGGGGATCTAGGCTTTGCGATTCTCACAAATCATCTAGAATTGCTGTATAAAAACTGCTTAATGAACAGCTATTTACATTATTCAGTTATTTATTATTTCTTCTGGCTGTTTATTGAGGTTATTAAAAAATGTTTTTGAACATGAAAAGTAGTCAAAATAAATGTTGATTTATGCAAAAATAATGTAAGGTTAAGATAAGTATATATTCAACACTTCGCGACTTTTAGCTATCATCTTTATAAAAACATTGAATATTATCCGGTAAATACGCAGGTTTTTTTGCGCTTGCGAATGCTAGTTTAAAGAAGTTTCAGTCTATGTCTATTGATAGATACTTCAAAATATAACCATTAAACCTAGTACAGGATGGCATTAATAAACTCACATCTTGAAGTAGAGCAAGAGCTTATAAAAAAGGTTTTTGGCTTTTTTTGAAATGCGATCTTTATCATGTATGTAATCACTTTTGATTATTTAGGTAAAGTTATTAGCCTGATTATATAAGTTTATGGGAGTGGACATTTAGTTAATGAAATTTCAAAAGAGAACTTCTAAACATATATGTTATGTAGAGTCTTGATTGATGAATGAAAAATTATCAAGAGGCAGCTAATATCAATTAAACATCATCAAAACTTTTAAATATTTAAATTTTTCACGAAGTAAAATTTAAAGGTAAGTAAAGGCTGCATTGCCATTTTGGCAAGTTTTTGTTGACAATATAGGATATTAGTAGATTGTAACAAGCAATATTCTTACTCACGGGTTTTTACTACTTAGCTAATACTACTTACACTAAGCTAATAACAAGATAGCTAATTCTCTAAGCAGTTTTACGAGTTAGGAAATAATATATGGTATTTTCACTGTATTCTCCAAATCACCATCTCATCGAGCATTTGCAAAACGTAGGACTGTGTAGTTCTGAGGATGGAGTTGTTGCGGATTCTGAGCTAGTAGAAAGTAGCAATAAAAATATAAACTTATTGATAAATTTGGGAAGCGATCGCAAATTATTAGTGAAGCAGGAACGTCACATAGAACATGATGGCATTCCCCAAGAATTATTTAATGAATGGTTATTTCATCAGTTATTGCAGCAGTTTCCAGTGTTAGGAAATATTGCGGAGATCGGATCACTACTGCTGCATTTTGATGAAGAGGAATCTATACTTGTTCGCAACTATCTTACGGAATATTTTGAATTAGGTAATTTCTATCAACAAAACGATATTTATCCCTTGGAAATAGCTAGCGCCATCGGTGCAAGCTTAGGTGTACTGCATCGTGCCACGTTTAATCAACGTGAGTATCGTGATTTTATGGCAACTGCTCCCCAAGGGCAATTTCGCTATCAGTTTTACAATCCCGCTCAAGGAATAGAGTCATTTAGTTCGGAGATTTTTGGTAATGTTCCGACTGATGCACTCAAGTTTTATCTTCTTTATCAACGTTATGAAAGCTTAGAATCAGCGATCGCAGAGTTAGCATCTTTATGGCAACCTTGCTGTTTAACTCACAACGATCTCAAACTAGAAAATATTTTAGTGCATTCTCGATGGGAACAACTAGATAACTGCTTGATTCGTATGATTGACTGGAAAACTTGTAGTTGGGGAGATCCCACCTTTGATTTAGGAACCTTAGTAGCAAGCTATTTGAAAATTTGGTTAGAAAGCTTGGTGGTAGATCCATCCATCGAATTAGAAGAATCTCTAGAATTAGCCGCAACACCACTAGAACTTCTTCACCCCTCTATAGTTGCTTTGATTCAAGCTTATCTTGATGCATTCCCTAGCATTTTGGACTACCATTGCGACTTCATCCAACGAGTAGTACAGTTTGCTGGTTTAGTACTAATTCATCAGTTACAAGCGACTATTCAAGATCGTAAATATTTTGATAACAGTAGCATTGCAACCTTACAAGTTGCCAAAAGTCTACTTACAAGACCACAAGAATCTATCATGACAGTTTTTGGAATCTCTGAATCAGAAATTACCAAATCTTTTGTGAAATCTAGCAAACATCCTCAGATGGAAAACGAACAGAATTTAGTCCGACTTTACTACAGTAAAACCCGTTTGCGTGGGTGTTGATCACAAAAAAGGTAAATGGGGAGATTCAAAGTCATGATAGATTGTTCTGACCAGCATTTGCTAAATTCTTTACTCGATATTGCTGCCAATATTCAAATCGAGTCTAATTTTTGCATTTACCATCCAAATTATCAATCTTTTGCTTTGCCGAGTCAGCTAGCACAAAGATTTCAAAAAAATTCTCAAGCAATACAGCAAAAATATCTCATTTTATTAGTCAGAAATTTTATCTATGGTATTTATTACAATGGTTCGTTACAAAGTGTTTTAGCAGTGAATGCTGAACCAAACAAGTTTTTACCCCACAAAAACTTAGAAAATAATTCCGTTTTGGGGATTGATTGGCAATTGTATGACCAATTACACTCTAGCAATCACGGTACTGGGTATTATGACTCTGGTTGGCAGGTGTTGCGACGCGAACCAGATGGCAGTTTAGCCGTAAGTAAAGGCGGTTTGACATTACATGTTGAAAGTGAAAGCCATGTAGAACAAATGATGCGATCGCTCAGGGTTGGCGATTTTATCAATATTTGGATGCCAAAAAATCGATTGCAAAATGGTTGCTACATTGCAGTTAGTAATATTGCCCAAAAGCTAAGTGAAAACCCTGATAGTGATTTAGGAGAAGGACGGATTTATTTTAATTTAACTCCAGTGGGGGCGATCGCTCTGATGGAAAGCTTGACATTGCAACTCAATGCTGCTGGTATTGCCTTTAGCTTCCAAGTACCGTATAATCCCTCTGCCTATAAATGTTTTGACTCAGGGGTTCTTTACTTTGAACGCCACAACTATTGGGTAGTGCGAGAAGTTCTGCAAACTGTGTATAAACAACACAGATCTCATTTTCATTCAGAAATTCCCTTATTTACAAAGTATTTAGCACCTGGGCTAAGTTTAGCTGAAGAACCAGCTCAAAAATTTGTTGTTCAAGAAAGTTTTGGCATGAACCGTTGCCAAATTGTCGCTAATGCTTTGTTAGAAGCTTGGCAAAAAGGACAAAATTCTACCCAACAAAAAATACAAACCATCTACCAACATTTCGCGCGTTTTGGAATAGATTTACAGCGTCCCTACCTTAATCCTAGTTCTGAAGATGTATATCATCCTTTAGTTTAATTAAGTACGGGTTTTAGTCTACTGAGCGTGGAGTTAAGCTATTAGCCAGAGAATACGATTTTGGTTGCTACAAAATGTCTTTTACCTATCATCGCACCGTTCGCTTTCAAAATACTGATGCTGCTGGGGTAGTTTACTTTGCTAATGTTTTAAGTATTTGCCATGAAGCTTATGAAGAATCTTTAGAAATATCTGGTATAAATATTAAGGAGTTTTTTAGTAACCCATCGGTAGCTTATCCTATTGTTCATGCTAATGTAGATTTTTTTCGCCCCATATTTTGTGGTGATAAATTAGTTATTACTTCAATACCACAAAAACTGAGTCTTGAAAAATTTGAAATCAATTACGAAATTTTAGTAGCAGATGTAATGGTAGCTAAGGCATTTACGAGGCATGTTTGTATTGATACCACTAGCAGACAAAAAACAGATTTACCTCAGCAGATGATTGAATGGTTGGAAGTGAACGCATCAGAAGCGCAAAAAGCAGAGAGAAGAAAATCGAGAGAGGTGATTTGAAAACTCAAGAATCAAAAGTTAATTTATAAACTTTATTTTTCTGAGTTGTTTAGATTTTCTAAAGCGATTTCCTGTAATTGGTGTCGATTAATTTTTCCCTGAGAATTGCGGGGTAATTTTTCCACAGCGAGCCAGTGTTTGGGTAGTTTAAATTTGCTAAGTTTATCTCTGAGTAAATTTTGAATTTCTACTACAGAATGATTTGAGTTTTTCGGAACATAAATAGCTGTAACTGCTTGTCCCCAATATTGATCCGGTATACCCACGACGCAAACATCATTTACCATTGCAGTTGCTTTAATTGCTGATTCTATTTCTGTAGGGTAGACGTTTTCTCCGCCAGTGATGATTTTGTCACTCTTACGCCCGACTATATTTAAATAACCTTCGTTGTCTATAAAGCCTACATCATCTGTGAGGAAATTAGAGGCTATAGTTTGGAGGTTAGAAATTAAGGGATAATAACCAAGGGCTAAAGATTCTGCTTGAATGATAATATTTCCTGTTTGATTATTTTTTAAATATTCGCCTTTTTCGTTGCTAATTATAATTTTAGCATGAGGAAGAGTTTGACCACTATTAACTTTTCTTTTGATAAAATCATCTGGTTTGAGTGTGGCAATTTGAGAAGCCGTTTCTGTCATACCATATGTCGGGGCTAATTTAATTTGATAATATCTTGCTTTTTCTAAAATTTCATCCCAAGCTGGCGCACCTCCTAAAAGAACTGTTTGGAATTGGGATAGCCATGCTGTTAAATTTGAGTTTTGCAAAAGACTTTGTAGCTGAGTTGGTACTAAAGATATAAAAAAATCTGCTGCTACAAGTTGATCTAATTGCCGAGATTCTAATTCTTTAAAAGGTGAAATTACCAATTCTCCACCAGTGGTAAAACAACGCATAAATTGCATAAAACCACTGACATGATATAAAGGCAATACACAAAATGAATTGACTGTTTGTAGTTGAAAATATTCTGTAAATCCACGTACTGAAGCTGTGAGAGTTTCCCAGGTGTGTACAGCAAATTTGATATTGCCAGATGAACCGCCAGTGGGAATCATGATATATGGGTAATTGGTAATTGGTAATTGGTAATTGCTTTTGTTATTATGGATGATCAATTCGTTATGACTTGCTCCCCAAATAATATCTGGTTGTACGACATCAAACACTTGTTGCCATTCCTGTTTTGCCCAGTTAGGATTACAAAGAAAAACAGGACATTTAGCAGTATAAGCAGCAATAAAACCTGCTAAAAATCGTACGGGTTCGCGTTCAGCTAAAATGACCTTTGGTGTTGTTTGGCAGTCAAATAATTTTATTAATTCTGAATAAAATTGTTCAGTTAATTGTGCCAATTTATCACTGCGATCGCACACTAAACTAAAACTTTTTAATCTCTCCATTTCTGGTTGTTTGTCATTGGTCATTGGTCATTGGTTATTAGTTTTTCACCGTGTCCCCGATTCCTCATCTTCAGCAAAATAATGGTTAATACCAAAACCCATTGCCCGATTATGTCTTGATAATTCTACTGCTATTTGAAGGGCTGCTTTTCTGCCAATAGAAGTTTCAAACACAGATGAAAACACTGCATCGATTTCATGCTGTTGACAAAACTGACGCAGCTGGGATGGAGAACCGATGATTGCTGGTTTAATGACAAAAATTCCTCGCCATCCTTGTTGAAAGCAGTATTCTAGCTGTGGAAGTGTGGCGACAGATTCATCTAAAGCGATCGCTGTTTTGTAGCATTTACTCAACTCCAGTATTTGCAAAAATTGATCTACAGATAAAGGTTGTTCCAAAAATTCAATATTAGTATTCAAGCGATCGCAACTCTCTAACCACAACTTTGCTTCCTCTTCCTTCAATCCACCATTCGCATCTAATCGCAGTTTTGCAGAGGTTGGTAAGCTTTGGGTGAGTAAATCTAAAATTTTTAGTTCAACAGGCGTAGGATAAACACCGATTTTCCATTTGAAAGTGGAGTACCCTTGTTGCCACAAATTTTCCCACGCTTGTAGTGCTGCTTCTCCTGTGGGTAGTAAGGCGCTATGGGTAAGGGAAGTGCTGGGAGTGGGTGGAGAAAAAAGTGCTGATTCAAATCCAAACTGACAAGCGGGTAACTGATCAGGGATGGAAAAAATAGTTTCCTCTGTAATTTCCTTTGGTAGCTGGCGACAAAAATCCCAGGCTTGTGCTAGGGTTTCGGAACCAAACCAGCTAATCGGCGCTATTTCTCCCCAACCTATTTTGTTGGTTTCATCTGTGAGGCGAAGAATAATACCTTCACGAATCTCCCAAATACCGTGACTCGTAGCAATTCCGCGCACAAATTTTCGCTGGTAAGGACGAAATTCAAATTTATAATTCACTATTTCTAGATCAAAATCAATTTTTCAAGGTCGTCATTGGTCATTTGTCATTCGAGAGTAATCCAAAATCTAAAATCGAATGACCAATGACTAAGGACTATAACCACGAACTGGCTTAAAACTCAAATCCCCTGGTCAAAACATAAATCCCACACCAAACAGCAAACAACACCAAAAATGCACGGCGACGGCGATGAATTTACAGTTACTAACTTTTTCTGGGTTACTGTGATTTTGCTGAACGTGACGAGATAATTTGATTGCGAAGGGTAAACTCACCCAACTTAGCAATGTCCATACAGGGAAAATTCCTCCCAAAACAAATAGTAAGGTGAGGACATAAATACTAGCAGTAAAGCAACTCAGAAGTTGTGCGCCTCTTTTGGTTCCCAAACGCACAATAGGCGATCGCTTCCCTGCTGCTAAATCGTCTGTAACCTGGTGAAAGTGCGAACAATACAAAATTAAAGTTGTGGCAATACCAACAATCATTGAGGCTGCTAAGTTTTGTATTGACCAGCTTTGAGTTTGACTGTAATATACTGCCGACATGCCAATTGGCCCAAAGGCAAAAAAGCAGAGGATTTCACCTAAACCTTGGTATCCTAAACGAAAGGGAGGCCCTTGGTAAACGTAGCCCAAAGCACAGCAAACCAAAATTAATCCAATTACAGTCCAGTCACGTTGCCACCAAGCGATCGCCAGTATCCCCACCAAACCTAAACATAAAAATAGATTTCCTAACCAAAATATTAATAGTTTGTTACCTGTTAAACTCACCAGAGAATGATGTTTATTTTGATCAATTCCTGTCTCAGAATCAAAAACATCATTGCTGAGGTTTTCCCATGCCAAAATTAAAATTGCCGCAGCTAAGAAAACACCAAATACGACCCAATTCAAAATATTCGTTTCCGCAAACGCTACAGCCGTTCCTACCCAGATAGGCATAATAGCAACGCTATACATCGGCGGTTTTATTGCCGCCATCCATAGCTTATTTTTGGCATGATTTTTGGGATATGAAATTAGATTTGTAGTCATCAGCCGCAATTAATTATATTGTTAGGACTTTCTTATGCCCAAAACTTATGGTTTCTTATCCAAACCATATGCAGATAACATCATCAAGAAATCTTTTTCTACGTTTGAAATTAATTTCTTGCTATTAGTCACAACATGCAGCGCAAATCTAGGCAAGACCACATATGGTATTGCAAAACCATAATTTGGCAGAGCCAACACGCTGGTGAAACAGCGACTGTTTATGTTACCTGTAGAAATACGACCATGATTTATCACTGTTTAGGAAGATTACTTCAAAAAAATTTACTATTTTTAGATCCATGACAGTTTCACCATGTGCCGCCGACTTTTTTGTATATAATAGGGAACTACACCAATTTCTTTTTGCTGTTCAGCGCAAGAGTATAAAAAATAATTCCACTCAAATAGCCAGTATTGCCCTAGAAATTAACTTGGTTGACCCCTTGGTAGTACTTGATAAACTGGCACAACCACATCAACTAAATTTTTATTGGGAAAACGAGGGTAAAAAAGAAGCGATCGCTGCAATTGATGCTGTAGCAAAATTACAAATGCAGGGAAAAGAAAGATTTATAAAATCTGAAGCATTTATCAAATATTGTTTAAAAAATATAGTTAATTTTGGCGATACAGAAAGATATTTTTCCAAACCACTATTTTTTTGTGGTTTTAGTTTTTTTGATCGAAAACAGCAAGAAAATTATCCATTTCCAGCAGCTACAATTTTTCTTCCTCGTTGGCAAATAGCTGTCAAAGACGAATGTTGTATCTTAGTTGCTAATTTTATCATTAATGCAGAAGTAAATATTGAAAGAATCTTGCAAAATTTGGGGAGAAAAATTGAAATCATCAACTCTTCAACATTTTATTCTCCTCATCAGGATTTTCAAGAGCCAAAATTTAGTAAAAAATCTGTAGCTAATCCAGAAAAATTCAAACGTTCGGTGTTGTCGGCCCTAGAAACAATTCAATCTACCCATGTCAGTAAAATTGTGCTAGCAGATGCACTAGATGTTAGATCCAATACCACATTTAATTTGTTTAATTCTTTACACAACTTGCGGCAGCTACATCCAAATTGTTATGTTTTCTCTACAAGCAACGGCAAAGGACAAAACTTTATTGGTGCAAGTCCAGAACGTTTAATTAGTATTCACAACCAACAATTAATTACCGATGCTTTAGCAGGTAGTGCAGCAAGAGGCGAAACACCTGCTGAAGATGCTACCAATGCCGATCGCTTACTCAATAGTGAAAAAGAAAGACACGAACATTCCCTAGTAATTGATTTTATTACTCAACGTCTCTCGCAACTAGGTTTATTACCGCAAATATTACCACCCCGATTGCGACAATTATCTAATATTCAGCATCTATGGACACCGATTAGCGCGATCGTTCCCGATGAAGTGCATCCTTTAAAAATAGTTTCCCAACTACATCCCACACCAGCAGTTGCTGGTACTGCACCAGATGCAGCCTGTGTCGAAATTCGCCGTTACGAAAGCTTTGAGAGAGGTTTATACGCTGCACCCTTGGGATGGGTAGACGCAGATGGTAACTGTGAGTTTATTGTTGGAATTCGTTCCGCACTTATAGATGGCGATCGCGCCAGACTTTATGCTGGTGCTGGTATCGTTGCAGGTTCCGATCCTGAAAAAGAACTCGCAGAAATTCAACTCAAGCTTCAGGCCTTGCTCAAAGCATTAGTTTAGAGCATAGATAAGTAAACCTGATTACTAAAATCAGAAAAGCTGAATGTACATCTCTTGCTTTTGTAACTAAATGTAAAGTAGTATTAAAAACAAGCAAGACAACTTGCTAACACAACATACATAATTCATTCACAGCAATCATAAGAACAATGACAGCAACTTTACAAAGACGCGAAAGCGCCAACGTA
>NZ_JCACKS010000252.1:0-32973 GCF_059505505.1 Pelatocladus sp.
TAATTCTTCTCTCAATGGAATGATCCTTACAGTCCTACCTGGGGAGTTACAAAAAATAATTAATGGTTTGCAGAATGCAGCTTCAAGGTAGAGTACGCTCTTAACAACTATTGTAGGGGCGTAGACACGGGGTGACTTATGTTAGTACGGCCGTTGGTCCCTAATAACAAATTACTTTTAGAAAAATAATTTAAATCGCGCTAATAGAGTTTCAACTGTTGGTAGCAAAATTTTATCTAATTCTACAGTGTCTTGAAATTGTAAAATTTGTGTAGTTGGTAAATCGAAAGGAAACTGTCCTGAAAAATCAGGGCGCTGCATTTGCGCTAGTAAAATTTGCTCAGATCTTTTGCTGCTAATTGCATAGCCAATTTCCACACAAACGCTTGGGCTAGGAATTAATTGAGCAGTTTGTTTATCTTCTATTTTGGCAATAGGTGTGGTATCTGCAATAAACAACAAACTTCTACGAATTTTTCGCATCATAGCGCTTCCTAGTCGTAGAGGAGCTTCTTGAGGACGGTGAGATTCGACTAATTTTAAAGGTAGACGCGATCGCAAGTTCAATTTTTCCACACTTACCAATAATGCTTCCCGCAATGCATTAGTTGCTGGTGCATATTCTGTTTGATAACAAAAAAAGATTGTCGGTTCTAACTGTGCTAAAACTGACTGCTTTGTAAAATAAATCTCGTGACTAATCAAATCAATATTAGCCACACAATAGCCACCACTACCTTCTATATAAAATTCAATATTTTCCCCTTCTAGATAGCGCCCAAACCACGTTGATTTTCTGATATCGTCGCTGTCTTCTAAAAAATCTGCTCTTAGCCCCGACTTCAGTAGACTTTTTTTGTTAAGGCGAATATCTGGTGGGCGTTTTTCCAGTTCTTGTATCGGCTCGTAATTTTCAAGATACCATGCTCTCAGAGCAATTATTGACATAAGGCGCTATTTCAAATCTTTCAACTAGATCTGCAAGGAGTCCCACTCCGTAATCTTTGATTCGGTGTTGGGAGGAATTGCGGGTTTTATTTGTCGCGTCCTGCGACCAACTTTTACCGTAGGTCACAGTTTTCTCCTTTTAAAAAAGAGCTTCGTACCAGCTTACACCTAGTGCCGCTTCCTTGGAAGTCAAAAGTCTTTTATTTCAGGCTTTTGGGTTGTTTTAAACGGTCTGTTTATTTACGCGCCCGCTGTACTAGTTGATAAATAAAATACTATGTGCATTGAAAAAACAACAACACCTAAGCAACTAATAGCTGAGTTATTTCCTCTCATCGTTAATTCTAGCCGGGGATGTACTGGGTGAATCACCTTTTGACTTGAGTGAAGTCAAGCAGTTACAGCGCCCCCTTTCTTTCAGTATGAGGAAATATCGCCTTTAGAGTTAGGTGTTGTTGTTTTATAACGAGACAGATTAAGTTTCAACAGCGTCTTTACCTCTTTCTTAATTTGTTTCTTCATCTAGCTGTTTTATCTGCCAGGGAAGCTTTGTTTGCTTCAATTATTAAGTTAGCACTATTTAGAGAAGAGTGTGTTTTATTGAAACTAAACTTTACTTCAGAACCTCGACTTCGCAAAAGTTGTTGTGGTTCTTGTCTCTTAACAAATGATTTAGGAATGCTATATACAAAATCTAGAGAAAAATATAGTTGACAATTATTATATTTTTCATATTTTATGAGTATTGACTCATAAAATATAAAGTTATAAAAACAGAATTTTTATTAAAGGTTTAGTGGTTGGTCAATAGTCAATAATTGGTTTTCTATTTTCTCCCTTCCCTTATCTCCCATGTCCCCCATGTCCTCCTTCCAATCTCCCCAACCAGGAACCCTGACAAGGATAACAACCGTCATAGTCTTAACTGTGTTTTATTCACTCTTCCCATTCGGGCAGTGCGTAGTCCAAAATGGGTTGCATGTGTTTTAAATGATTCAAACAGTATGCCTAGAACACCTAATGAATACGCAGTATACTTACTCATGGCAAGTGGTCATCGGGAAGAGGTGCGGTTTCCGACGATTCAGGATTTTCAAAAGTGGTATAGTGGCGAACTGATACCAAAATCTGCCTCAGATGATTTTATAAACGTGCCGATCAAAAATATTCAAGGTGAATACATGGTTGTGCGTCCCTCGCGGATTGTGGCTATTCGTGTGGAACCACTTTTTAGCTCTAGTGTGGAAAGATTTACATAAATCATGAGAAAAACGCTTGCTTTAGTTTCCTTGAGTTTAGGAATTAGCTTTGTAAATCCTGTTTTCTCTGGGTTGGCTCAGGTGCCTATTCCGATTAATATACCGCCTTTGCCATTACCACCAACCAACTCCACCGAACCATTACCACCACCAGAGTTATTACCGCCACTAAAACTGGTAACTTTAGGCACTGATTGTAAACCCATTCATCAATGCTTGGGATGGGATGAACAACTTTGGAGTGGAAAAAGCAAACGAGGCGATCGCAAAGCAATGTTGGCATCTATTGACAATAGTTTACGTTACCTAACAACAGAGAAGGCACGAGCAGCGTATCAAAATTATCCTATTTCTGAAATCACTCTTGCTCGCGTTCGTCGTAGCTTGCTGCGTTTCCGTGAGTTGGTGGTTAGTTCTAAATCACCAGCACAACTGCAAGCTGCCGTGCGTCAAGAATTTAATTTTTATCAATCAGTTGGCAATGACGGTAACGGCAGTGTCAAGTTCACTGCCTACTATGAGCCAGTTTATACAGCCAGTAGAGTTCGCAATTCAGTATATAAATACCCTCTTTATCGACTACCGCCCAACATTGTTACATGGGTAAAACCACATCCCAAACGTATAGACCTAGAAGGAAAAGATGGTTTATTGGGTGATAAGAGTGAATTACACGGTTTGGAATTATTTTGGTTTCGCGATCGCCTAGATGCATATCTAGTACATATCCAAGGTTCTGCCCAGCTAAGATTAACTAATGGTAAAAGAACCTCTGTTGGCTATGCCGGAGGAACTGATTATCCTTGGACTAGTATCGGCAAAGAACTAGCTAAAGATGGCAAGTTACCTTTACAAGGTTTAACAATGCCTACTCTAATTAAATACTTCCGTCAAAATCCTAAAGAGATGAATAGTTATCTACCACGCTGGGAACGCTTCGTCTTTTTTAAAGAAACTGGTGGTACACCTGCAACTGGCAGTATTGGTGTACCAGTTACACCAGAACGTTCGATTGCCACAGATAAATCTCTCATGCCACCGGGCGCACTAGCAATAATTAATAACTCGTTTCCTTATTCGGCGGGTAAGGGAATACTGGTGAAACGCCGAGTCAGTCGCTTCGTTCTCGATCAAGATACAGGTAGCGCCATCAAAGGCCCAGGACGGGTAGATTATTTTATGGGAACTGGTAAATTAGCAGGCGATCGCGCCGGAATTACGGGTGGTAATGGTACTCTATATTATTTGCTATTGAAGGAGTGATTGGGGATCGGGGAAAGGGGAAAGGGTATTAAATTATTCTCCGTTGTCTGCCCACACTCCGTTGTCTCCTTTCCCCGATCTCCAATCCCCTTTCCCCGATCCCTTTAATATGAGGACTATTTACTACTATGAAATTTAGCGATATACTGGCGAAACTTGGTGATGCTGCTGCGTCTAACAGTCTTAATTTCGACAAAGACAATAATCCAGAAATTTCTGGAATAGCAGCAGTTGATGAAGCAACAAGCGGGACTCTTAGCTACATAGAAGGGTCAAAATTTGCCCCAATGGTAGGTAAGACTAGTGCAAGTGCTTTGATTTTGCCCCAAAATGAAGCACTACAGACACAAGCACAAGAACGTAGTATTGCTTGGATTGCGACTCCAGAACCAAAACTAATATTTGCAAGAACTCTCAAGTTTTTCTACCAACCTTGGCGCCCGACTCCAGAGATTCATCCCACTGCTGTAATTAGTCAGAATGCGAAAATTGGCAATGATGTTTACATTGGCCCTCATGTTGTAGTTCATGATGGAGCAGAAATTGGAAACGGTGTATATATCCATGCCAATGTTGTGATTTATCCTGATGCGAAGATAGGCGATCGCACAAGTTTACATGCTAACTGTACAATCCACGAACGTACTGTCATTGGTGCAGATTGTGAAATTCACAGTGGTGCTGTCATTGGTGCAGAAGGTTTTGGCTTTGTACCAACTGCTACTGGTTGGCTGAAAGTTGAACAATCTGGTCATACAGTTTTAGAAGATGGTGTTGTCGTTGGCTGTAACAGTGCCATTGATCGCCCCGCAGTCGGCGAAACACGTGTTGGTCGCTATACAATTATTGATAATTTAGTACAAATTGGTCACGGTTGCCAAATTGGTGCAGGTTGTGCATTAGCAGGTCAAGTCGGGATTGCAGGAGGTGTGACTCTTGGTAATCGCGTCATTTTGGCAGGACAATCAGGAATAGCTAACCAGGTGAAAATCGGTGATGGTGCGATCGCTTCTGCGAAAGCTGGTATTCACAGCAATGTCGCACCAGGAGAAATTGTCTCTGGTCTTCCCGCCGTACCTCACAAACAATTTGTGAAAGTGTCTGCTATTTTAAATCGTTTACCTGATATGTATCAAAGTTTGAAACAATTACAACGCCAAATGAAACAAAAATAATTAAGTCATTTGTTATTTGTCATTTGTCATTGGTTTTTCTCTTTGTCCTCCCTTGTCCTCCTTGTCCCCCTCTCTTCCTTGTTCTCTTTGTTCCACACGTTCAGTTTCAAGTGTTGTTAAAAAAACCTATACTTGTCAGGGACTTTTATTGCTGCTGTAAATCAGCATGTATACCATTAGATAGATTTTTTAATTGTTGTGCTTGAAATTGAAAACAAGCCTATTTTGGCTATTCAAGATCCTGTGATTATGAGCGAAAGAAGGCGATTTCAGTTCGGTAAAAAGGCTTAAAGTAAATGTTACTACTATAGCCAGTAAGATTCTTTCTAGCATAGTCTTCCCCACAGCCACAAAATTAATAAAATAAAATCTACTTTTAGTTGTAGCTAAGATAGATTTTTTTCTCAACTAAACTAATCACAATGTTCATAGTTAATGATTTAAATTAAATAATTTTGTGATAAATATCACTAATTCGTTTAACAAAAAAACTGCTAGGTATATTTTTTACTAATTTAGTTCGAGGTTATTTATTAAGTGAAAATAAAATTACCGTTGCGTGAACGTTTACATAGAAGAAAATTCTGTGAAAAATGCCAGACAGTACTAAGGGGAGCATGATAGTCCCCTGACTTGGATTATGCGATCGCATTTTAAGGCTAGAATAATCAGGTCGTTAAAGATATCTCATCACTTACCGCCTGCTTCCCAACAATATATGTCAACAACCCAGGTCTGTTCGCCTTTGGCGTTCCCGAAGGGTAGACACGCTTGTTTCTAGCCTAAGACTTAGACAACAGTTGACCAGACTAAGTACGAAGAAGTACTACGTTATTGGCAAGAGTTAAAGACCTACCAAGGGATGCGTAGCTAGTTCCTTGCTCTAGAACTGAAGGATTAAACAGATTTATTGGGTTAAGTCAGTGTCTTTCAGATAGTACCGACCAATAACATTGTCGAGGCTAACATTACTCCCGTAAGGGAAGGCTCCTTGGAGCAAAACCGTTATCGCATTTGGCGCGTGTGTAATAGAGCCGGGCTTGGTTCGGGATATCTCGAACCGCCCACTAATGGGTTCCCTCCAAATTCGGGGTTTTCAGACCCCGAATTTGAGAGGGCGCCCAAATCAGGGGGTTTTAAGCCCGGCTCTATTTCTTCGATTTGCCTCGTTATGCGTACAGAGTGAAAGATTTCAGTTCGTAATTGCCCGAACAAGAGTAGATTGCAATACTACACGGGATTGAGTAACTCCCGTGTAATGGATTTAAGGCGGTTAAAACCGCACGTGTCGTTTCCCTCTCAGCCCTTAAGGGACTGAGTTTCCCACATCCGGTGAGGTTTTATGAACGCTACACAAGAACTATTAAAAGAAAAATTACAGCAAGCTTTAGTTGCAGCTTTTGGCGCGGAGTTAACCGGAGTAGATCCGGTGTTGGTTCCTGCAAGTAATCCGATATTTGGTGATTATCAGGCGAATGTGGCTTTATCTTTAGCAAAGCGTTTAGGACAACAACCACGAGCGATCGCTCAAGCTATTGTTGATAAACTAGATGTAGCAGATATCTGCAAATTACCAGAAGTGGCTGGCCCTGGCTTTATCAATCTCAAACTCACCACCGAATATCTGGAAGCGCAAATAGCTACAATGCAAGCAGATTCCAGATTAGGAGTTGCGAAGGCGAAAACCCCAAAGCGCGAAATTGTGGATTTTTCTAGTCCCAACATCGCTAAAGAAATGCACGTCGGACACTTACGTTCCACTATTATTGGCGATAGCATTGCTCGAATTTTAGAATTTCAAGGACATGATGTGCTGCGCTTGAATCACGTTGGTGATTGGGGAACGCAGTTTGGGATGTTAATTACGTATCTGCGGGAAGTTTACCCCGAAGCTTTGACAACTGCTAATGCTTTGGAAATTGGTGATTTAGTCACTTTCTATCGACAAGCTAAAAAGCGATTTGATGAAGATGAAGCTTTCCAAGAACAAGCACGCAAAGAAGTTGTGAGGTTACAAGCAGGCGCAGAAGATACAATTCATGCTTGGAAATTATTGTGTGAACAATCGAGGAAAGAGTTTCAAGTTATTTATGACTTGCTAGATATTAAAGTGCAAGAACGGGGAGAATCTTTTTATAATCCCTTATTGCCAAAAGTTGTAGAAATTTTAGAACAGACTGGATTGCTAGTAGAAGATCAAGGCGCAAAATGTGTTTTCTTGGAAGGATTCACTAACAAAGAAGGTGAACCACTGCCCTTAATTGTGCAAAAATCCGATGGTGGTTACAACTACGCAACCACAGACTTAGCCGCTATTCGTTACCGAATTCAAGAAGATCATGCCAAACGCATAATTTATGTTACAGATGCTGGACAAGCAAATCATTTTGCCCAGGTGTTTCAGGTAGTCGGTAAAGCTGGGTGGATTCCCGATGATGTGGAACTCGTTCACGTTCCCTTCGGTTTGGTTTTGGGTGAAGATGGTAAGAAATTCAAAACTCGTTCTGGTGATACAGTACGGTTACGGGATTTATTGGATGAAGCGATCGCTCGCTCTCGTAAAGATTTAGAAAATAGATTAATACAAGAGGGACGCCAAGAAACCGAGGAGTTTAAAGCCAACGTTGCTAAAGTAGTTGGTATTAGTGCGGTGAAGTATGCAGATTTGAGTCAAAACCGTACCAGCAACTATGTCTTCAGCTATGACAAAATGCTGTCTCTCAAAGGTAACACTGCACCTTACATGCTTTATGCTTACGTCCGTACCCAAGGAATTAGCCGCGAAGGTAATGTTGATTTTGAAAAGTTGGGTACAGATGTCAAGATTATGCTACAAGAAAACACAGAATTAACTTTAGCAAAGCATTTGTTACAACTCGACGAAATTATTAGTGAAGTTGAGCAAGATTTATTGCCGAATAGGTTATGTGAATACTTGTATCAACTCAGCGATAAGTTTAACAAGTTCTACGAAAATTGTCCTGTTCTCAAATCTGATGAACCAATCAGAACATCACGTTTAGCACTGTGTTATTTAACAGCTAGAACTTTGAAATTGGGATTGTCTTTGTTAGGTATTCAAGTGTTAGAGCGGATGTAGGATATTTGGTGGAACTAAAGTTAGTTGAAGCGATCGCATATGGTACAGACATCTGCAAAAAGAATCACTTTGGAAGAGTTTCTAAAGCTACCAGAAACGAAACCTGCAAGTGAGTATATTGACGGTAAAGTTATTCACAAACCAATGCCACAGGGAAAACATAGTACAATTCAAGGTGAATCCATCATTGCTATCAACGCAGTTGTCAAGTCTAAGCGAATTGCTCGTGCTTTTCCAGAATTGCGCTGTACATTTGGTGGCAGATCCATAGTACCAGATGTATCTGTTTTTACTTGGGACAGAATTCCCCGTGATGAGAAGGGCGAAATTGCTAATATTTTCTCAGCAGCTCCAGATTGGACGATTGAAATCTTATCACCCGACCAAAGCGTCACAAAAGTAACCAAAAATATTCTGCATTGTTTGAGTTATGAAACGCAGATGGGCTGGCTGATTGATCCAGAGGAGCAAATAGTTTTGGTATATATACGCAATCAACAGCCAGTAGTGTTAGAAGAATCAGAGACTTTGTTACCTACGCCAGCATTCGCCAGTGAATTCAAGCTGACAGTAAAAGAGTTATTTGGTTGGCTGTTAGATTGAGACCAACAGGATAATCTTATATTTTAGTAAACTACCCACTCACCACCAACCACCAACAATCAACCGTAGATTTGCTAGTCTAGGGATATTGGCAAGTGCATTGCTGGCGATCGCACAAATGCGTAACCTTTACTAAGTAGAGAAACTGATAGACAAAGTAATAACAGAGACATTATTATGACAGCACCAGAAGACCAACCCTCTCGTTTCTACACTCAAGAAGATATACAGAAAATTCTACATTTGGCGATCGCCCGCCAAGCTAAAGATCAAGAAAAAGAATTCTCCTATGAACAACTCTTAGAAATTGCTGGAGAATTAGAAATTCCCTCAGAAACCCTCCAATTAGCCGAACGTGATTGGCAAATTACCCAAGGAGAAATACAGCAAAGACAAGCTTTTAACAATTACCGTATTGGAAGATTTAAAAAGCGCTTTGGCAAGTTTACCATTGTCAATGGTGTGTTGCTTTTAGTTGATCTTGTAGGTGGCGCTGGTTTATCTTGGTCACTGTATATTTTCCTATTTTGGGGACTGGGTGTAGCCCTTGATGCTTGGAACACCTTCCAAACTAAAGGCGAAGATTACGAAATGGCTTTCCAAAAATGGTATCGCCAGAATCAGCTCAAACAAACTATTAATAGAGCTGTCAATAAATTCCTTAACGTATGGCAGAGTTAGAAGAAAGGGAAGAGAGACAAGGAGGACAAGGAGGACACGGGGACACGGGGACACGGGGACACGGGGACACGGGGAATATTTTTGATAGATTCTCCGCGTCTCCTACTCTCCCTTGTCACCGCGTCTCTTCCAAATCCCCAATCCCCAATCCCCAATGACTAACTAAAATCTAAAACAGGCCAATCTTCTTGGTGGTAATAACGGGTCATATCGTCAAATTTTCGCAATTCCGCACGATTGATCAGAAATTCTGGTGTATTTAATAACCATTGTTGATTCAACTGTGAAAATAGAGTCGCAAGGCGATCGCGATCTAAATTTGGTGAAACTTCCCCAAAATAGCCTAAAGTTACGTGGGCAGTAAAGTGATACTGTTGTTCAATGCCTAAAGTCATGATGTTAGGATTTTGATAAATTGCCCGACGAAAGTTAATTATCTCTTCGTAAGAATTTTGATCTTGGGGTACTAGACAAACAGCTACAGCTCTTGTCATCACCATCAGTCCTAGCATTTGCCAACGAATAGGATGAACAACACGTTTTGTCAAAGATCTTTGATATTGCTGAAAAATCTCAGCAAAACAAGAACGCAATTGTTGTTCGTAGTCAGGATTTTTTTCACAAGCATCACGAAAAGTACTATCCCAAATTACATCTGCCAAAGTTAAATGGAAGCTAGCAGGTGGTACGGGTACAATCAAATTATTACCAATCGGTAACTGCAAGAGTTCCTGTTGATAACTCTGCAATTGAGTGTAGAAATTAGAGTTTTGTGTCTCTTCTTGGTAGGGCGGGGTAATAACCGTATAACCTGGAAAACCCACAGCTTGTCTGTTGCCATTTTGTGTCAGCTGAAATTTGGAAGATTCCAGGATATGCTGGACTTGAGTTCCATAGGCTTCTGGTAGTGTCATCCGTGCTACCCGATTGAGGTAGGTTTGATAATTGTCGTCCACGTTTCATATCCTCGCACTCTGTCCTTGATTTTAATTTGTTAGTGGTTGCTTGTTGATTGTTGGTGGTTAATTAATGCCGAATGTCCACCCCTCAAACCCTCTTCCTAAAATATTTAATATTTAATTTTTAACAACAGGAGGTTTCTCATGCCAATTTATGTTTACTGGGGTGAGGACGATTTTGCTATGGAAAAAGCAATTGCACTCTTACGCGATCGCATCCTTGACGCTTCATGGACGAGTTTTAACTACACTACCCTTTCGCCAGATCAAGCTGATTGTGCGATCGCTGGGTTAAATCAAGTGATGACACCACCTTTTGGTGCTGGTGGGCGTTTGGTATGGCTTGTCAATACAACTATTTGCCAACACTGTCCAGATAATGTGTTATCAGAATTAGGACGCACTTTACCAGTAATTCCCGAAGATTCATTTTTATTACTGACTAGCCGTAATAAACCTGATGAACGGCTCAAGTCTACTAAACTTTTAAAACAATTTGCGGCTGAATATCGTGAATTCTCGTTAATTCCGCCTTGGAAGACAGAACTATTGATGCAATCTGTCCAGACTGCTGCTCAAGCTGTAGGTGTAAAATTGACTTCTCAAGCAGTAGAAATTTTGGCAGAAGCTGTAGGCAACGATACACGACTACTGTACAATGAGTTAGAGAAAATACAGCTTTATGCTGGTGGTAGTAACAAACCACAAGATATAGATGTTGTTACTCAGCTAGTTAGAAATACTAATCACAATAGCTTACAACTAGCAGCAGCAATGAAGGCAGGAGATACAGCCAAAGCTTTAGCTATATTGGCTAATCTCATTAATGCTTGTGAACCCTCTTTACGGATCATTGCGACACTGATTGGTCAATTTCGTACCTGGTTATGGGTAAGAATCATGGTGGAAAGTGGTGAACGCGATCCACAAGCGATCGCCAAAGCTGCTGATGTCAGCAATCCTAAGCGTATCTACTTTTTACAGCAAGAAGTTAAATCACTTTCTGTGCAACAACTAATTGACTGTTTACCCCTATTACTAGAATTAGAAGTAAGTCTCAAACAAGGAGCAGTAGAAATGTTAGTACTCCAGACAAAAATTATCGAAATTTGTCAGGTATGTCAAAGAAAATGAGAAAAAATCTGAATGTAGCCGAAATTTAGTTTTTTCTTGGAACTTCTCTCTCCTAAAATTATTCATTCTAATTAATATCAATGATATTTGTAGTTGTTTTGAACACAGCAAATGAACAGATTATATCAACTATTGTGCCGACCTAAGCTAACTCAAATGCTTTCTCAAAGTGTGTTTTTTCGCTCTTTGACTATAGCGAGTTTTTTCTCTACGGTTTTGATATTTAGCTCAACAGTTAATGCTCAAAATCCTCCACCCAACAATAAAGATATACTCAACTACTCTAGATCTTTATTACGCATCGAACCAGAACGACAGCAAGCTTTTGATCAAATTAAGAAAATTATTGGCGATCAAGAAATTCCTAAGATTGTTTGTAGCGAACCCAGTAGCTTTAACTCTCTACCATCCCAGGCTAGAGATATAGCTGTCAATTACTGCAATCGTTCTCAGCAAATTGTCGAATCTAATGGTCTTAGCATTGATGAATTCAACAAAATTACTCTCCAGCTACAAAATAATGATGACTTAAAACGACAGATTTACAATAATTTAATTCGTTTACAAAAAAGACCTAATGACCAATAGAAAAAAGTTACTGTTGTTATATTTACATACCATATAGAGTGCCTGTAGAAAATTGACTATCTAAGAAATTTTGCCGCCGTTTGGCATGAATATTTTTCATATGTTTTTTAACAGTGTTAATACTTATGTAAAGATAAGCTGCAATTTCTTTATAACTATAATTAGCTCTATATAGACACCAAATATCAGTTTCTCGCTGTGTGAGATGATATTGTGCAACTTCTGCGATCGCTAAGTTTCTCATTGACTCATAACGATTTTCAATTATGATTAAAAAACCAGAACGTTTGCATTTAGTTAAATCAAGCCATCTCACACGGACTCGAAATATTTTTGTCTTATTAAGTGAAATTTCATCAGATAAAAAAAATACTTTATTAAGCGAATGGTTACGTCTAACAAGTAACAATTCACAAATATGCCAAATAGCTTGTGGTAATTTGTGATGTTCATAGCTATCTTGTTTCAGTTGATGAAAAATATGATGTGCCGATGCATTAGCATAAATAAGTTCACCCGCTTCATTAATAATTAGTAATCCATCTTGCAAGTTTTCCATAACTTCTTGCAAGAAATCTGCTTGCTGACAATAATGATATTTAAGATTATCTTTTGAATCTAGTAATAAATCTGTGAAAGCGGTCATAATAACTTGATTATTTATTTGATAAAAATTATATTGAATTAATTTGAATAAAAACTCAAAACTAGCTCATAGTCGTGCTGAAGCACAACCACAAATGAGAAAGATGTGGCACAGATGAGATTTCAATACAGTTTGGTTCAGGATTTTTCGTCAGAATTTTGGGGTTGTACCAGACGCGATATATCGCGTCTCTGGTGGGTTTAAATGTTAATCAATTTGTCTTATCCGAACCGGATTGGATGAGATTTGATTTAAATTCCAAAATATTTTAGAAACCTATATTGATTTAAATTGACATAATTTAAATACAAATCTTTGATTCCTGATTTCGGATATATAGGAATCCTATATGATTTGTGGGAATTGCAAAGCCGAGATCCCCGACTTCTCTTAAAAGCCGGGGATCTCGTCTCTAACAAATGATTTAGTATTTAGAAATACTAGATTGTTGAGATTTTAATATTTGATTTTATCATTTATCGAAATTGGTATAAGTTAATTCTCGATCCCTGATCCCCAACCCCCCACTTCCAAGACACGCAACATCCCGACTCATCTATGCAAATTAAAACTATATTCTTTTTTACATTTTTTTAGAGAATCGTTAACTATAACATAAACTCCATATGTTCGCGCCATTGAGTGCGTTACCATCCTAAATAATGTAAATCACATTACCAGAACTTATGGAGCCAGAAACTTTACCAACCGAGGTAATTCTGACACATCCGCGTCAGTCCCTCGGTAGTGTGAAACTTGATTGGGTACCACAACCGGGAAATTATCTTGATCTAGAAGGAAAAACCTATGCTGTTTTAGAACGTCGTCACCGTTATCAACTCAAGTCGGGGCGTTATCATTTGTATAAAATAGCTTTATATGTACAATCTGCTAAACGACCAGAAGAAAAAAGCTGGTTGGATGGACGTTGGATTGTTGGCAATGCCAATTGCCGCTACAATGCTCATTCAGAAATTATTCGCTGTGCGGTTAATCCAGAAGGACCATGCGAATCTTGCCGCTACTATGAAATTCAGTGAACATTTATGACTTATCAGTTATCAAGTATAATTTGGTAGCTGTTTAGTGATAAATAGTAACTAGTAACTGAATGAGCCTTCTGGCTTTATTCTTGAATATTTTCAAAGACTTCTCCTACTGTTAAACGCATACCATTCACAAAATCCCATCCTGACTGGGGACGTTTCCCAGCTAATTGAACTTCTTGTAAAACTAACAAACCATCTCCTGTTCGCGCGATCGCCCCTATCCCTTTGACAATGCTTACTATTTCCCCTGGATTACCTGATACTTTTGACGAATTAGATTCTTTTTGGAGATATTCCTGAAGCTCCAATGGTAGTTCCTGCCAGTAAGTAGAGTCAAGGGGAGCGGTTGCAGTAATTTTTATTGGTTGGTTGCGGAAGCTAGTGATACAGTTGGGGTAAAAGCCTCTGATTTGATTGTGTAATTGGATCGCGCTCTTTGACCAATCTAGTTGGTAATCTTCCTTTTTAATTAAAGGGGCATAGGTAGCCTCAGAATTATTTTGAAGAATTGGCTCAATTTCTCCATGTTTTAAACCGAGCAAAGTTTCTACTAGTAAATCTGCACCGATTGTGGCTAATTTTTCTGCTAAATCTTGGGCATTATCTAATAAGTTTATTGGTGTAGTAGCTTTTAATAACATGGCGCCAGTGTCCATACCCGCATCCATCAACATAGTCGTGATCCCCGTTTCTTTTTCTCCGTGATACAAACACCATTGAATTGGAGCTGCACCTCGATAATTGGGTAAAATCGAGCCATGTACATTCACACAACCTAATTTAGGCATATCTAAAATTTCTTGAGAGAGAATTTGTCCATAGGCGATTACTACAAATACATCTGCGCCTATTTCTCTAAGTTGAGTGAGAGTTTCAGCATCTTTCTTGACTCGCTGGGGTTGCCATACTGGTAAACTGTGAGTAGTCGCAACAGTTTTTACAGGCGAAGGTATTAGCTGATTTCCTCTACCTCGGCGCTTGTCAGGCTGCGTAACAACTGCCAATACTTCAAAATCTGGATGATTCAGCAAATTTTCCAGAGTCGGAACCGCAAATTGGGGAGTACCAAAGAATACAACTTTCATGGTTTATCAATAATCAAGGGTTACTTGCGGGCTTGCTTGTTGGCGAGTCGATTGTTTTGTCTGATTATATATTTATCCTCATCACGCCCCTCACCAATGACAAATGACGATTTTCAGCAGTTAGCTTTAATTTGTGCCGATCTAGGTTAGTAGAGTTATAATAAATAAATTGAGTACTCAGTCAGTATAAACTGTATCTGTTACAATCAAGTTCTACTCCTTCGGCTTTGTCTAGCAACAAGCCAACCAGCGTCTACTATAATCAACATAAATTTTTATAAATGTTTCCAAGAAGCCAGCAGCTTTTGCCAAGCTTCTAGGCTAGGGTGTGTTACCAAAAACTTTGTCAGCAAAAGATTCTCTTGTTGCAGTTGTTCTCAATATAAATTTATTTTAGCTAGACTTTAATTAGTTATGGCTTGGATTTGTTTAGTTAGAACAATACTTTTGCTAAATTTCTCAGTCAGAGTTCGCATGACCGTTATCAGTAAATTTTAATCTGGTAGGAACAAAAGAGACAGGCTTAGTCTGCCAATTTCAACCTACTTATCTTTGCTATCTCTAGTAATAAATGTCACAAAGTAATGAAAGATTAACTAATGACTATAGAGTAATGCTTAGATGTTGGTTAAGCTGGGTTTTAGCATCAGCAAGAATTTTGTCCGGTAGTGACAAACATCAGCTTAGAATCGGTCAGTGTTATGCTAGTATATTTTGCTAGCTTGTATTGCTTGGTAGTATTTTGTAAGAATTCTTACACAAGATTTTGTAAAATTATGGCAAATTTTAGTGATTTATCTAGTGAATACAGTTAGTTTCCTGTTATACATATAATCGAAAGTCTGCTCCATAACTATACTGGCGTCACTTCTCACACAGCAACCGCCCTCTACTAGAGTCAACCAATGCTTAAACATCTTTTGCTGTCAGGATGGTTTCGCGTACAACCATTCTTCAAGTATGTTGTCGTCTTGATGCTGATCGCGCCCTTAGTGGATGCATCTAGTCACTCTTCCTCAGCGCAATCACAAACAGCTAAAAGTACTTCGATGATGACGGAGTTAGCATCTGCTTCAACCGAAGCAGATGATAGAAATATATCTAGTCAGAATCAAGTATCAAAACTAGCTAAAATTGACTCTTTGGCAGACAAACACCACTCCTTACAAGTGTCTATAGCTGCTGCTGAACCGCAAATATTAATAGTAGATAAAGTAGAGTCTTGGGCAGTAGAAGGTGATTCTATATCGGTGATCGAAATACCAGATAACAACTCATTGGCGGCCGTGGAACTCGCACCAGCAAAAGTGCAACCGGATTCTGTATCTGGAGGATTGTCTACTAGTCAAATCAGTTTAGTGGAAAAGTTAAAGGCTGCAAAACTACAGTCTTTAGATAGTGAGAAGATTTATCTATCGATGGATAAGTCTGATAGTCCATCACCTCAAGCAGCTACGATAGTAACTCCACAGTACAAAGAATTACCTGTAGTTGAACAAGCACAACAAGCACAACAAGAACAGCAAGATCCGATCGCCAGTCCACATCCAATTCCTTGGAATTGGATCATGACTACACATCAAACGGTGAGTTCTAAAAAAGGTTCTGGAGTACGCTATTACCGCAGTTTACCTGTTGTTTCCCCAGATGGTAGGTATGCTGCTTACAGCCGTGTACAATTAGAAGTCAAATCAGAACTGTATAACAGCCGTGTCAGCAGTGTTTTGTTCTTAGAAGACAGACAAACTGGGCAATTGCGGGTAGTATCTTCTACCTCTCGCAACATGGATACTTTAATCAATGCCAAATTTTCCCAAGATGCAAATGGTGAAGGGACTATTGGGGTATTAGTTCCCGTTAGTTGGTCAGAAAAAGGCGATCGCTTCTTAGCACGCAAATTTGAAGCTGTGTTTAATACATCTGACGCTACCGACAGGGCGGTAATTTGGGATCGACAAAGCGATCGCACTAACACCATCTCTCCTGCTTATGATGAGCAAGAACATGAAAAAATTGCCGTACTCTTAGGCTGGAGTAAAACCCAACCTAATAAGATTCTATTCCGTACTGGTGAAATGGGCGAAGAAGAATGGCCTGTATTGGCAGTTTCTCATGATGGTAGTACAGCTATGGCCACAGACACAGATAAAGCAGTGACTTTTGGTGAAAAGGTCAAAGAAGTCTGGCCTGGTCCACAGGTAGCTTATCGCTGAGAATACCTCTAACCGTTACATAACACCTACCCAAAGCTACCCATTGTTAATATTTTTGGGGAGCTTTGTCCAGAGATTAACTTACAGTTTCAAGCCCTCCTCACAAAGGGGAGGGGACGAAACAATTAAAAATTAAAAATTAAAAATTGTGAAGAAGAGGAAGGGGGACAAGGGGGAAGAGATTTTATTGAGTGCAGGATTAGATTATTTATTTTTTAGAGTTCCTTAAATAAAATTACTGCTTAAAAAAATATATATAAAGAATTATTATTAATTGTAAAATTATGCGATCGCTCCAACAATGATCAATGATGAACTATGCTTTTTCATAATTAACCATTCATAATTCATCGTTTTGATCATGTCTGAAGAATTTACTATTGGTAGCAAAGTCCGCGTAATTGCCTTACCCCCCTACGTCAAAACAGCCGATCCCATGCCCATGTTACGTCCACCTGATGTGATTCGTATTGGCGAAGAAGGTGTGGTACTAGATCGTCGTCCTGCTGGATACTGGGGTGTCCGTTTTACTAATGGGGCTTTTCTGATGGAAAGCCAATATATTGAAAGTGTAAAAACTACCCAAACTGAGAATAGCGACGAGTAATTGTAAACTTGTGTTAAGTTGTAATTCTGGTCAACACAATGACTTCTCGCCGCCATTTTTTAACCATATTATTTGCTAGTTGTTTTGCACTCATCAGTTGGTTAAATTTTCCCCCAGTAGCTAACGCCTTGGGTGGCAAACTTCCTGCTATTAACCAACCTGCACCAGAGTTTTCTTTACCAACCAACTCTGGTGAAGGTAAAATTTCTCTTTCTGATTATCGTGGTCAGTGGGTAGTTCTTTACTTTTATCCCAAAGACTTCACCCCAGGTTGTACCATAGAGGCCCGTCGGTTTCAACAAGATTTACCCAAATATCTTGAAAAAAATGCACAAGTAATTGGTATAAGTGCAGACGATATTAATTCCCATGCCGAATTTTGTGATTCCGAAGGACTAAAATTTCCTCTGTTGGCAGATACAACAGGCGCAGTCAGCAAAGCTTACGGTTCTTGGATGAGCTTTATTTCTGTACGTCATACATTTATCATCGATCCCCAGGGTATGGTGCGAGAGACTTTTGTCAAAGTTAATCCAGCCATTCATAGCCAAGAAGTGCTAGCCCGACTAGAGGAATTGGAGAAAGCCACCTCGTAGCTCTCAACTAAAGTCGGGGCTAATAGCTAAAGTTAGCTTTTAGCAAGTGACACGAAGTTTAACCTAACCTGATGCGATCAGGTTTGTAGCAGACGCGTAGCAAGATCCCGCAGGCTAATTTCGCGTCTCTACACAGCAATAAATAGTTATTGATAATTAGCTTTAGACTTATTAATAAGAGTAATTGATCATTAGTTATTGATGAGCGCGATTCAACAAGCCGTCCTTGTCAAATCTCCTTAATTTATTTATGGGGATTCCCCTGTTCTGCGTTAAGTGTTCTTTGTTAAGAGTTCCCTGTTAATTTAAACTTTTACTTCTGGGCTAATAACTATGAATTTTAAAAGCGAAGTAAACTTTAAAGATAATACACAAAACTTAAAATTTTCTCAGCCTGCTGTTACCCGTAAACCATTGGAATTACTCAGAGATACTGAGGCTTTGCTACGGCGTCCAACTGTGGCAACATTAGTACCAATACTGCCACCAAAGTTAGGAGATAACTTACAAATCGCCTCTTCGGTAGCAGAAGAATCATTACATGAATTAGCAGAAATCGACTTAGAGACGATCAGCGATTGGGAACTACGACCTCTACGGATTCGGATTGGGTTAAGTTTTGTTGGATTTGGAGCGCTGATGACCGTTTTGCTGCTACTTTACCTCAATACTCTGTACTCACAATTAAGTCCCATTGAGCAGATCGGAAAATATTGGCATCAATATGTTTGGTTTGTTTGCTTAGGTGTAACGGGCATGTTTATTCTAGGTCGAGAGGCAATGCGTCCGATTAACAAACCTCGAAAATCAGGTAAGAAATAAAATACACAACCTCACCCCCAACCCTTCTCCTTAGCAAGGCTACGGTGTACACACAAATCTAGGTTGAGCGCATCTGTACCGCCTCGGAATAAATTCCGAGTACAGATGCGCAAGTCCTCTGAAGAGGACTCAAAAAAAAGTTTGTTCCAGTCCACTTGAGTGGACTTTCGCTATGAGCCTGGAACTTTAGTTCTAGGCGGGATACAGTTTCAACATGAAAAATTTTGACTTGTGTGTACTTAATACATTTTGTTCCTGTTAATAACAACATAGTTTACACGCACCGCTGTTACTGATATTATTTTCTCAAAGTAAAAATCACTCAAACTGAGAAATCTATAAAGTTAAGTAAAGAACATAGACAGCAGCTCTTGCAAACTTAAAGGATGTTAGAGCACAGATACCGATTTTATAAACACAACCTCAACATATTGCCGTAAGGATAGGTGGCGAATATGGAACCGAGAAGACTTGCACAATTTCTTAACTTTTTGCAAGAAGATTTAGCAATTCCTGCCGCTGACCTACAGTTAGCATTACGACATCCTGAACAGACTCCAAATTTGTTACCAATAATTTTGTGGCAATACGGACTGGTAACATTGAACCAGCTGGATCGTATTTTTGACTGGTTGCAGGGAAATGTTTGAGCTTTTGGTAGAAACGGCCCACAGCTTAAATATTTATGTAGGTAAATTTTAATAGTTATTAGGGGCGCAAAGTCTCACGCCCCAAAATGAATTATTGGCGTTGCTGAATGCGGTATGAATCCGAATGTAGAGACACGATATATCGTATCGTGTCTCTATAAAGATTTTGGGATTACGCAAAATCATTTTCATACATGAAATCAGCAATACCGAATTATTTGTCATTGGTTAATTTTAATGTCTTTCCTTATCTATTTCTCCCTCAAATGGTTGTACACCTGTTTCTGGATAATTGTCATCTCTAGGAGTAAAAATTCTCACAAATCCACCGTAAATGTAACGAAAAACTTGTTGAGGAACTTCTATAGTTTTCTGCCAAATACTGCTTTTGTTTGTTGTATTAGTCATAAAATATTCTCCTAAATTATTGAAAAATTTTAAAAAAAGTTTCAACAAGTATCCTAGTATCTTTTTGATTAGTGCTTAATTAGTGCCAACTTCAGCAGCAGCACGAGTATGCATAGTATCTTGTAAATGTTCTTGATGCTGACGTTCTTTTGTCATTGCTTCTCGCGCCGCTTCTTGCAGGGTGAGATCCACAATTTTGTGATAGTTGGCTCTACTTTCAGATTAGGAAAAGAATATGAGGAAGTTGTGAGGGCAGCAAAGAGTTTAATAATGTAATCTTAGATACGATACACTCCAACCCCAAGCTGATGCTACTTGAGGAGCTAATTTTAAAGGATTGAATGCTTTAGCGATCGCAGCTTTGATACCCAACTGAGCAAATCACTAAATTTATATGATGGTAGCGCTCCCTGTATGTCGCATCCAAAGTTGCTAGTAGTACTTATTTAATAAGTGGCTGATTTTTCTCAACATATCTTTGAATATCTTCTCGAGCAATTTCAAGGAATTGTCCTTTCTTGAGAAGAAAATTTGATAATGAGTTATATCGTTCTGCTAACTTTTGCAAATCAGCCTGTTGGAGTGCTAAACCAAATTGATCAGCTATCTGATGGAGAAATTGAACTTCAGATTTTTGCCATTGTCGAGACTCCGAAAGTTGATAAGCAGCTAATAAACCCCAAAGTTTTTTACCAACAAAAATCGGAGCGATCGCATAAGCTTTGATGTAAAATTGCTCTAAAAGTTGAATGTGACAAGGAGAGTGGTTGGTCTGATAAATGTCATCAACTGCAAATGTCTCATTATTGCGGTAGCGTCCTCCCCGCGTTTCTTGTAAGTAGGTGTCATCCCAAATAGTTGTACTATTGTGCGTGAGCAAAGTTTTCCAATTTTGGCTAATAAATTCGTAATTTTGGACAAATTCACCGCCCCAATCAGAATTAAAACAATAAACAGCAACTCTGTCTATTTGCAATAATTCACAAACCTTTTTATTTGTTGTCTGAAAAATTGTTTCCAGGTCAACCAATGCTCTCATTTTGGCAGTAATCTCACTCAAAATTTGCCTTTGATCTATTACTTTTTGTAAATCAAAGTTCTGTTGGCTAACTTGAGCCAATAATTTAGCCTGTTGGAGTGCTAAACCAAGTTGGTCTGCAATCTGATGGAGGAATTGAACTTCAAATTTTTGCCATTGGCGAGATTCGGAAAGTTGATAAGCAGCTAATAAACCCCAGAGTTTTTTATCAACAAAAATCGGAGCGATCGCATAGGCTTTGATGTACAATTGCTCTAAAAGTTGAATGTGACAAGGAGAGTGGTTGATCTGATAAATGTCATCAACTGCAAATGTATCATTATTACGGTAGCGTCCCCCTTGCGTTTCTTGTAAGTAGGTGTCATCCCAAATAGTTGTACTATTGTGCGTGAGCAAAGTTTTCCAATTTTGGCTAATAAATTCGTAATTTTGAACAAATTCACCGCCCCAATCGGAATTAAAACGATAAACTGCAACTCTGTCTATTTGTAATAGTTCACAAACCTTTTTATTTGTTGTTTGAAAAATTGTTTCCAGGTCAACAGAAGCCCGAATATTGGCAGTAACTTCAGAAAACACCTTGACGTATTGCAGAAAATTATTATTTTCTGGGAGTGGACTTTCCAAGTTTGTATTGAGTTGATCTAATAACCTTCTTTGTTCCATGCTCCTGACTCTAGCTTCAACACTAATTAAAATTTAAACCAAAATTGTATCAGCAAAAGTAATAGTTATTTGTTCCACGTTTCATCTGTGCTTGCGTGTTTCCTGTTTGATAAATTTCTCGCATCCGTCGCAAGCTAACTCGTTCTAAGCGATTGACAATCCTAGTAATAAGTTCTGGCCCAACGATGGGTTTGCTCACAAAATCATCTGCACCAACCGCAAAAACCTGATTAACAATATCAGCATCGTTATGAACTGTGAGAAATAGGATTGGTAGTTCACTCCATTGGGGATCATTGCGTACGACTTGACAAATTTCTATACCATTTATCCCTAGTATTTCTACATCAAGAATGAGTAAATCTGGCGTGACTGCTTCCAGAGTTTCCCAAAATTGAAGGGGATTTTCCAAGAATGTAACTTTGATTCCCCAAGGTATAAGTAACTTTTGTAACAAAGTACCTATTTTTGGATCATTGTCTACAGCTAGTATGTGTGCTTCTGCATGGGGAGATTCTTGCAACACTTGATTGACTGCTTCTAGCACTTGGTTAGCAGACATCGGCTTGGGTAAAAAGGTGTGTCCACCATTGCGAGCAGCTTGTAAACGGTTACTAAAATCACTGTTTTTGGTCAAAATTATTACTGGTACAGGAGGTTTACGCTCATGCAACTCTGCTAACAGGTTGAAACTGTCTTGGTGATTTGAAGAAATATCCGGGTCTAGCAATACGATACTAGGATGATTTTGATACAGAATATTTCTGGCAATTGTAGTGTCTGTCGCGATCGCCACCTGTAAATTTTTGTGAGTAGCTGCTTGTTGAATTTGTGCGGTGAAAGTGCGATCGCAATCTACCACCAACAACAAAGGATGCTCATCTTCAGAATGGAAGCTAGATGCTGAAAACGCAGTGACGTGGTGAGCAGCGCGTTGCGGAGGTCGCTTCGCGTCTACCCTCCGTTGTAGCGACTGCGTTCGCGCAGCGTCCCGGAGGGAACTACCCGAAGGGTGACGTGGTGACGCAGAGAATATTTCATCTGTATTCCCCGTGTTCCCTTGTCCGCCTTGTCCCCATCTACTCTTCTCTTCTCTACCTGGTTTTAACCGATAACCAATACCATAGACTGTTTCAATTAAATCCCCTGGCGCACCCACAGCTTTTAATTTTTGCCGTAATCCTTTAATATGGGTACGAACAGCCTCTTCTCCTGGTATGTCCTCATACGACCAGAGATGCTCCAAAATCATCCCGCAGCTAAAAACTCGGCGACTATTTCGCAAAAACAGCTCCAGCAAAGCATATTCCTTGGGAGTTAATGATAATAGCTCTTCAGCATACATAACCTCACAACTTGTGGGATCAAGCCGCAAATTATCCCATTCCAAAACTGGTGGGGATACTACACTACCACGACGTAACAGCGCCCTGATCCGAGCAACTAATTCTTCTTCATCAAAGGGTTTGACAAGGTAGTCATCTGCACCAGCATCCAAACCAATCGCCTTTTCATGGCTACTATCACAACCAGTCAATAATAAAATTGGCATTTGCAAACCACGCGCTCTGATTTGCCGACACAGAGTGATACCATCTATCTCTGGCAGGATAACATCTAAAAGAATTAAATCGTAATCATAAGTTTGGATTAAATCCCAAGCTGTCTGACCATTCGAGGCTGCTTCCACAGCATAATTGTAACTAGTAAGGACAGCAGCAAGCACATGGGCAACCAGCTCATCATCCTCGACGATTAATATTTTCATTTTAAAGAGTTAAATTATATTAATCAGAGCCAAAACTTACATAGGAATCTGGTTTGGTTTATGAACTTATTAGTTGAGCCGGGGAACGCTTAACAGAAAGTGTACTAAGTTCTATTCAAAAATCAAATGGGAATCCTACAGACGTAAATAATTAAAATTTAGGTATGAATCCGAATGTAGAGACACGATATATCGTGTCTCTACAAAGATTTTGGCATTACGCAAAATCATTTTCATACATTAAATCAGCAATGCCAAAAAAATAGTCATCATTGTGATCTTAAATAAAGATATCAACAAGAGTTGATCTCGCTTTACAAATGTCTAACCTTATTTTACAGATATTATTAAAGGAATATAATCGTGAGTTTTTTTATCGGTTGTGCTGTTTGGGCGTATAAAGGTTGGGTAGGCGAACTTTTTCCTCCAGGTACTCGACCAGCTGATTTTCTCCATCTCTACAGCCGTCGTTTCACAACAGTGGAAGGTAATACTACATTCTACGCTACACCAAATCAAGAAACTGTAGCTCGATGGGCAACTGATACACCACCAGGTTTTGAATTTTGCTTAAAACTACCACGAGATATTACTCACAACCAACAACTGCAACCTTATATTTCTGATGCTGGGAAATTTATCGAGAGGATGCGTCCATTAGGTAAGCGTCTTGGCCCGATTTTTGCCCAACTACCCCCTAGTTATGCACCGACATTAATTGACGATCTCACCGCTTTTTTGTCAGCTTGGCCTCATACAGAAATACCACTAGCCTTAGAAGTGCGACACCGCGACTGGTTCAAAGAACCCCATGCGAGTAATTTAACTGCACTCTTAGAAAAATTGGGCGTGGGAAGAGTATTGCTAGACTCTCGCCCGATCTACACTGGCGAAGACGATCCTCAGCTACAATCAGAACGACGCAAACCCAAACTACCAGTACAATTTAGCATCACAGCACCTTTTAGCTTGATTCGATTTATTTCCCATCCCAATTTAGAAATTAATCAGCCTTTTATGACAGAGTGGGTTACACAAATTCAGCAATGGTTGCAGCAGGGAAAGCAAATATATTTCTTTGTCCATTGTCCCATTGAAGAGCGATCGCCAAGCACAGCCCGTTACTTCCAAAAATTACTCGCACAAAGCGGTGTCAAAGTCCCACCCCTACCCTGGGATAACTTAGATTCTCCACCTAATCAACTGAATCTTTGGTAATTGGTCATTGGACATTAGTAGAGACGCGATTAATCGCGTCTCTACAATAGTTATAATTTTGAATTTTGTACGCCCTTGGCGTTCCTGAAGGGTATTTTGAATTATTTTGTCCCCAATCCCTTCACAAACCCAAATGCTTTTGCAAAGCTTGACGCATCACATCTACTGGTACACTTTCCTGTTGTAACCAGATTTTTAATGCTGCTGCACCTTGTTGGACAAGCATTTCTAGTCCATCGATGGTGGTTGCACCTACCTGTTGCGCCTGTTGTAAAAATTTTGTTGGGTTGGGGGTGTAGATTAAATCGTAGGCGATCGCTTGTGGTGATAAATTTGCCATTTCTGCTGCACTTAAAGGTGATTCATCTACCTTGGGGTACATACCGATGGGAGTTGTGTTGACGAGTAAATTCGCTTGCGGAATTAATTTGGGTAATTCATCCCATTTGTGAACACTAAGATTAACTTGCAGTGGGGAATTTTCCCAACTTTTAGAAAAATCTCGTAATCGCTGGACATTTCGCCCGACAACATGAATTTCTGCACATCCCAACTGTGTACAACCTGCTACTACTGCTCTAGCAGCACCACCATTCCCTAAAATTACTGCGACTTTCTGACTCCAATCTTGATGATATGTTTGTAAAGGAGCAAGAAATCCTTCGACATCAGTGTTAGTACCTATCCAAGAGTTATTTTTGTTAGTAACTGTATTAACTGCCCCTATAGCTTGAGCTATGGGTTCCACTGCTGATAAAAGTGGTATGATTGCCTGTTTATGAGGAATTGTGACACTAAAACCCACAACACCAATAGCTGCAAACCCGTAAACCGCCGTGTATAAATCTTCTGGTTTAATGGGAAAGGGCAGATAGATGTAATCTATTACCAATTGAGCGATCGCTGCATTGTGCATAACTGGCGACAGTGAATGTTCCACTGGATGTCCGATGACTCCGAGAAGTTTGGTTTTTCCTGTAATCAATTGTTTGTCCTTTGTCATTGGTTATTAGTGATTAGTCATTAGTCATTAGTCATTAGTTCTTTGTTAGTTATTCACTGCTAACTACATAATCATTAGCCTACAATTATTAGAGGTGACTTAACATTTCTTTGGAATCATGCAGGCAACAATAGCCTCCTCTACAATCCCTATCCCTGGCAAAAATTGGCAGTGGCGAGGGTATAACATTTACTATGTACAAGCAGGAAAACCCCAACCCCAACATCCGCCTTTACTGTTAGTGCATGGGTTTGGTGCTTCTACTGACCACTGGCGCAAAAACATTGCTGAACTACAGCACGATTTTGAAGTCTGGGCTATAGATCTTTTAGGATTCGGACGTTCAGCCAAGCCAAAATTGGAGTATAGCGGTGATCTGTGGCGCGATCAGCTCTATGACTTTATCACTCAAGTCATAGGTCAAAGAGCAGTCTTAGTAGGTAATTCTCTGGGTGGCTATGCTAGCTTGTGTGTTGCAGCCCAACGTTGTGATGCAGTGGCGGGTTTAGTATTATTAAACAGCGCTGGGCCATTTAATGAGAACGAGCATACAGCAGAACCAGAAGCACTGCAAACTCAAATAGAACCACCCCAACAGCCAGATAATTTGCAGAAACTTTTGGGTGATGTTGCCAAATGGATTTTTCAACAACCTTTTGCCCAGTTTCTATTATTTCACTACGTCCGGCAAAAAAGCGTTATTCGTCAAACTCTAGAAAAAGTTTATCTTGACAAAAGCGCAATTACAGAACAATTAATAGAAGAAATTTCTCGCCCTGCTTATGATCAAGGTGCTTTCGATGTCTTTTCTTCGGTGTTTAGAACTCCCCAAGGTGAAAAAGTAGATATGCTACTTAAGCAATTAACTTGTCAGCTACTACTATTGTGGGGAGAAGCTGATCCTTGGATTAACGCTAGAGAACGTTCCCAAAAATTTCGTCAATATTATCCTCAACTGACAGAACACTTTCTACGGGCGGGTCATTGTCCCCATGATGAAGTACCAGATCAGGTTAATTCCTTACTGCGGGAATGGGTTTTTTCTGTAGTTAGTGGTTAAGTGGTCTGTCCCATTAATTTTGAGGAGTTATAGATCCCCGACTTTTTAAAAAAGTTGGGGATCTGATGTATCTGATGTATTTGAAGTTGCAAAATTGTTTTATTGATGAGCGATCGCCCAGTCGAAAAGCGACTACACCTGGATTCCTCACAAGTGGGTGGGGGGTTCTACGCACTCTTCAAATTCACGTTCTCACAAAAATTGTTTGTTCTCATCCATAGAGAACATCAAAGCGTTTGTTCAATACGTTTTAACCTTGCTTATTAACGTTCTTTCATCCATAGAGAACATCAAAACGTTTGTTCAATACGTTTCAACGTTGCTTATTAACGTTCTTTCATCCATAGAGAACATCAAAACGTTTGTTCAATACGTTTCAACGTTGCTTATTAACGTTCTTTCATCCATAGAGAACATTAAAGCGTTTGTTCAATACGTTTCAACGTTGCTTATTAACGAGAACCCATTCACAACAAACAAGAAAGCGATGCTGCAAAGCAGCCGCTACGCGATCGCAAATAACAATAGAACTCTTGCATAAATATTTTGTGGTACGATTGGGGGTTATTTAAATTTCAGTTTTTGGTAATTGAAATAGTAAGAATATATCATTTTTTTGAGTAAATATTATCAGGCGATCGCTCACTAAAAAAATTGACAAGCTGCGTCCTAATGAAGATGGCTATAGCTATACCAAAAAGCGTGTTTCTGTGAAGCAATAATCTCCCGCTACACTGCGAAGCAGTGTAGCGGTGAGAGTTTAAAAAGTAAAAAGTAAAAAATAAAAAGTAAAAAGATAATCCCCATAAATAAATTTAGGGGCTTAGTACCAGCACTTTTTCTTAGGAAGTGCCTTTTGAATGAGTGACTTTTGCCTTGTTTGGTCAATATATTCACTCTTTACTGTTAACTGTTAACTGACTTAACCTTTCACACAAACAACTTGCTTGAGTGTAGCTACAACTTCTACTAAATCAGCTTGGTTTGCCATTACTTGATCGATAGGTTTATACGCACTGGGAATTTCATCCAAAACGCCTGTATCTTTGCGACATTCTACACCCTTTGTTTGCTCGATCAAATCATCAAGAGTATAGACATTTTTTGCTTTACTTCTTGATAGTAAGCGTCCAGCGCCGTGGCTACAAGAACAGAAACTATTAGCACAACCTTTACCTTTGACAATAAAGGATTTTGCCCCCATTGAACCAGGGATAATGCCATAATCTTCTGTTTGGGCGCGAACAGCACCTTTGCGAGTTACATATACTTCCTCACCGAAATGTAATTCTTTTTCAGCATAGTTATGATGGCAATTTACCTCTAGTAAAGCTTTTGTCGCCTTCCCACCCGCTAGATGCTTTTCGATAATACGCTTGAAACGTGCCATCATGACATCGCGGTTAAAACGTGCATATTCTTGCGCCCACTGTAAATCATGCCAATAGGCTTTAAATTCTGGTGTATTAGCCACAAAGTAAGCTAAATCTGGATCAGGTAATTTATTACCTGCCATTTTTGCTAATTCTTTAGCTGTACTAATGTGAGACTGTGCCAGCATATTGCCAATATGACGCGAACCAGAATGCAGCATCAACCAAACTTGGTTCTCTGTATCGAGACAAACTTCTACAAAGTGATTTCCACCACCGAGAGAACCCATTTGTCGCATCGCTTTTTCTTGTAAGTTTTGTACTCCTGGATGCAAGTCTTTAAACTCTCGCCAATTTTGCCAATTAGTTACAGGCTTTTCAACTTCTTTATTGTCGTTGAAACCTGTAGGAATTGCTGCTTCAATATCCAAGCGAATTTTTTTGAGTTTTCCTTCTAATTGTTCACCTTTAAAAGGTGTTTTGATAGCAGCCATACCGCAACCAATATCAACACCCACAGCCGCAGGAATAATTGCTTCTTTAGTTGCAATTACAGAACCAACTAAGGCTCCTTTACCTAAGTGAACATCTGGCATTAATGCCACGTGTTTAAACACAAATGGTAGTGAAGCCACATTTTTTGCCATCTTGATTTCTTCTGAACCCAAGAGGTGATTTGCCCAAGATAAAACTGGGGATGCTGTGGAGATTTCTAATTCTTCGTAAGGCATATTTTTACAAAATTAATCACTAGTATTTGCTTGGTAGTTGCTGACAAAAGATAATAAGTAACAAAAATAACTCATCATAACTTTTGAAATCATAAATCACTATCTTTGGCAGGTAGTTGTTAGTAATACGGTTGTAGTGCAAAAGTAGTCTAAATGTCAATCTGATTTCTCAATAAAAACTAGCTTTGACAAAAATATATTAAAATTTGTAAATAAAATGAATGTTTTATAGATACACCTTCACGAAAATCCTATGACGGTTCATAATAATACAATCTGGGAGCGCTTTTTATCACCTGTAGTACGTCTTTTCATCGATGAAGAAGAGTTACAGCGTTATGCCAAGAGTGTGGATTGGGAGAAACAAAGCGATCGCTTTCGACGTATTGATGTGACAGTCCCTACTTACTACAGTAGCCAAAATTTCCACGGCATAGAAGGCGGATATCTCAACTCTGGTGCGGCGGTTAGCTACGATGCTATTACCCAATACGTTTTACCACCGAATGAAACTTGGATACGTCAGGCTTTGATTGATGCGATCAAAGTTGTGCCGCAACGAATAATAGACTTAGGCTGCGGTACAGGTTCAACAACATTAATGCTCAAGCAGGCTTTTCCTGACGCTGAAGTTATTGGTTTAGATTTATCGCCTTACATGTTAGTAAGAGCTGCTCATAAAGCCGAAAGTGCTAACTTACATATACATTGGCGACATGGAACTGCGGAAAATACGAAATTAGCAAGTAATTCTTTTGACTTAGTAACAGCGAGTTTGTTGTTTCATGAGACACCACCAGCAATTTCTGAGACAATTCTGCGTGAAGCATTTCGCTTATTACGTGTTGGTGGACAAGTGGTAATCTTAGATGGAAACCAGAAGATCCTACGTCAAACAGAATGGCTCGATAATGTATTTGAAGAACCTTATATTCGTGAGTATGGAAATGGTAGTGTGGATGCATGGATGGGTGCAGCAGGATTTGCCGCAGTACAAACTCAGGATGTGTGGTGGACAAATCAGGTGACTAGTGGTACAAAACCGATTTCCACAACAGAAGAAACTGTACAAACACAAGGGCGACAGTACACTCCAAACTCACAAGATAGCATACTGGATAATAACGATTTACAGGGTTTTCCATCTCCAGCTTTTGATACAACCGCATGACTTTAAAGGCAGTTTTATTTGATTTTAATGGCGTGATCATTGATGATGAATCCATCCATCTACAATTGATTGATGAGATTCTGATTCAAGAAAATCTCCAACCTCAACACCAAGATGAACGCCAAGCTTCTCTAGGTAGAAGCGATCGCGCTTGTTTTCAGGATTTACTAACTCGTCGCGGTAGAGTTATGAATGAACAGTCTTTAACTCAACTGCTGACAAAAAAGGCACAGTTATATGCACGGGAAATAGAAAAACTCGAAAAACTGCCTTTGTATCCGGGTTTAGATGACTTGATCTTTCAAGTGCGATCGCACAACTTAAACTTAGCATTAGTCAGTGGTGCAATTCGTCAAGAAATAGAACTCGTTCTAGAACGTGCCAAACTAACTGAATACTTTCGTGTGATTGTCGCTGGAGATGACATCACTACAAGTAAACCAGAACCTGATGGTTATTTGTTAGCAGTAGAATGTCTCAACCAAGCATATCCAGCGTTGAACCTACAACCAAGCGAGTGTTTAGCAATTGAAGATACCCCAGCTGGTATCCAAGCAGCAAAACGCGCTGGTATGCAAGTTGTGGGTATAGCGAATACTTATCCCTTCCATATGCTTCAGCGTCTAGCAAATTGGACTGTAGATTATCTCACTGATTTGGAACTAGAACGCGTGCAGGAAGTGTATTTACAAAAACACTGTCAACCAACCGCAGGTGAGTGTTAACATAGGAAATTGTTGGTGGTTGCTTGGAACTAACAACTAAATTTGGGGAATTAGCTCAGTTGGTAGAGTGCTGCGATCGCACCGCAGAGGCCAGGGGTTCGAGTCTCCTATTCTCCATTAAACTCAAATCCTTATATATCAACCGCTTCGGCGGTTTTTCACATCGGGGTTTGGGTGCTTCTATTGTCAATAATTATAGCTTGAGATACGGCAAATCACGATAATCCTAGATAATTACTAGATAAGGATTATCTAGAATCGAGGCAACTATGCCACGCAAATCGAGCAAAGAATTGGTCAAGGTTCAGAACTGTAACGGCAGACTGAGACTGTACTGGTTGTACCAAGGGAAGGCTTACTATTTGTACTTAGGGCTACCGGATGGAGTAGCGGCTCGTAACGCAGCTACCAGTAAAGCAGCGATCATTGCCAATGACCTGATTACCAATAACTTCGATACCACCCTCAACAAGTACAAACCGGAAGAACAAAGAACAGACCGTTTGAGCGCATCAGAATTAATGCAGAAATTCGCCGACACCAGGCGCAGTAAGTTGGATGCTCAAACACTGACCAAATACAAAATTATCGCAGACCATCTCAAAGAAGTTTTCAACAACAAACCAGCCTACGAAATCAACGAAGTACATACCGAAAAATTTAAAAAATTTCTCCTTGAACGACAAAAACCGATTACAGTCCGCGATCGCTTATCGGTTTTAAAGTCCTGTTGGGCTTGGGCAATTAAACATAAGCTCCTTCCCGAAAATAATCCTTGGACGGAAACACTAACAGGACTAAAGGTTCCTAAAAAACCTCGTCCCAAACCTTTTACAAAAGAAGAATGCGAAGTAATTCTCGAAGGTTTTCGCAACCACGAATACTACAGTCACTATACAGACTATGTAGAATTCATGTTTTTGACTGGCTGTAGACCCGGAGAAGCTATAGGACTACAATGGAAACACCTCTGGGATGATTGCTCCGTGATGTGGATTGGAGAAACCTTGGTAAGAGGCAAGCGAAAAAGTACAAAGACTGACAAAGATAGATACGTCAAACTTTCTAAACGAGTTCAGGAGATTTTGCTGAATCGACGTGGAGACAACTGGGAACCTGAAGATTTAGTGTTTACAGGACCGAAGGGCGCTCCCATGAACGATAACAATTTTTGTAAAAGAATATGGAAAACAGTACTGCAATCAGTAGGAGTGACCTACCGCAAGCCCTACACAACTCGCTCTACGTTAATTTCTCATTGGCTTCAACAAGGTGAAAATCCAGTGGTAATTGCTGAATCGACCGGACACGATGTGAGAGTACTTCTCGACTCCTATGCTGGAGTCGTAATCCACCAGCCGGAAACTCATGATTTTCTTAGTTAGCTTTTCTCCGCCCTTGATTGCTAGGCAATGATTTTAAGTAGTGGTCTATTGCTCGTTGATGGGCATTTGGATCTTGCTGATTGATTAGCCAATCAGTCAGCAGTTCTAGGTTGTAGCGCTTATGTCCTCCAGGAAGAACAGAGTAATGTACCCCAGCAATCAACAATCCTTTGTTGATATAATCTCCAAGCGCTTTTGCCGAAATATCTAAACGTTCTTGAATTTTAGAAGTTGAGACAAAGTGATACTCCATTGGCTGCATCAAGGGTAGAACTATACAATCAGCTAGAAATTACTATCCCACTTTCAGCGATCGCAGGTCTAAACTCCTCCACCTGAATTTCCAACATCTCAGACAAGTCATAATCACTAACACAGTAAATTCATTGAGGAATAAACCTTACTTTACTTATTCAGCAATATCCATTTTTACAAGACAAAGAGCATACTAATCTATCCCCAAAAAAGCGTTTTCACTCAAATGTATTACGTGAAGTTGTTTGGTGATGAACTCAGCACTTTGGTTTATTTATACATAATTTATCTATTTTGTGGCAATTTTTTATCTTTAAATGTCAGAAAATTATAGGATTTATACTTTGCCAATTTTAATATAGATACCCACTATCACTAAAGCGATAGGCTTGTTTAGCACTAAAGCAATAAATTAGTTCACGCCTTTAGAAAGAGCGCTATCCAAAGCCTTTAACAGAAAATAGGCATAATTATTTCTCAAGCCCAATCTTATGAGTGAGGCAATGATTTGCTCTTTAATCACCGAATCTCAAGATTTACAATACATCTTTGATATACTTAATCAAGTATTAGATAATAATCATGTATTAGGCTCTATCAAAGATGTACAAACTGCTTTAAAAGAAGTCAGCTTAGAACACGGTAGGGAAATTCAAATGAATTTGATATTTGAGGAAAACTACCTAACCGGATTTAACTTTTCATTCACAAACGAACCTACAAAAACTACTGCTACAATGTAGTTTTTCACTCTCCCCCCACAAACGAGAGTTTGCAGCGTAGGTAAAAGCAA
>NZ_JCACKS010000253.1:0-32797 GCF_059505505.1 Pelatocladus sp.
CCCAAAAATCATTTCGGCGAACCCAAAAATCATTTCGGCGAACCCAAAAATCATTTCGGCGAACCCAAAAATCATTGAAGCAGAAAGCCTCTCCCCTTAATAAGGCTACGGTGTACACAGAAGTCTTATAAAGTTGCCTAGTAGCGTTTTGATCCCCCCTAACCCCCCTTAAAAAAGGGGGAACTAGAATCAAAGTCCCCCTTTTTTCTAGCGTAGCGGCGCGTCAGCGCGGGGATTTAGGGGGATCAGAGGATTTATGTGTACACCGCAGCCTTAATAAGGGGAGAGGTTTGGAGAGGGGTAAAAATCTATGCTTCAAAACGAGAAATACAGACTTCCATATTTTTCCTTTTTCGTATGAAACCACCCTCCTTTCGTCCGCCCTTCGCAAGAGAGGACAGAGGAGTTCTTTCTATGCATCTTCATATGGAAATGGTATAAGTCCTATTCTGATCAAAAAATATTTATAACTTCCTTATATAAATCCAGTAATTTGATTAAGGTGGTCTATGTTGCTTGTTGCTTGATTTAATATCATTTCTTGCAAGATTAAATCAAGACAAACTTAACAAAAAGAGTCCAACAGGCATCAAATAATCCCTTCTATCATTTTGGAAGGGATTTTTATTTTTATACAAACTAATTTTTTAATAAATCAAATATCCTTGTTTTAAGATGGTTTACAAGATTTAAGCTCAAACTTCTTATGACTTTCTTATAAGTTCCTTATTTTTATCCAGTAAATTTATCAAGGATGCTCAAAAGCTGCTTATAGCTTGATTCAACTACTCTAATTGTTTGGAAAATCATAGATAAAATTTCATAAACTGCCATGTCTTCTCCTAAATTTCTGAATGTATTTATAGGATTGAAAGTGACATATTTTTGTCCAATTTTATATCTATAAAAATCATTCAAGCATCCAAGAATTTTTCAAAAATATTCGGTACTTACCTTTCTACCAATAAAACATCTACCTTCGGCGACTTATGAACCACATTGAAATCAAACTGCTGTTCTCACTTCCCAAAGATGTAGCAAAAATCATCTATAGAATAGCTGATGAAGTTGTACAACCTCAATGTTGTTTTGGAAACGCTATGTTGTTGTCACAACACTTTCCAGACGTAGATTATGTCGAAGGATACTATCGTTTATGCATTCATCACGCCTGGAATTGCTACAAGGGTATTCACTTTGATATTACATCTGAAAGGTTTGGCGGGGGAAAACCACCTTATAGAGCAGTCATTCAAGGCTGTTTGAGAAATTTGGAGGAAAAATATCCAATCCCGGCTGATTACCCAGTTTATGATGGAATAGTAATTCCTTTTCTAGATCGGTGGAAAGAAAAGCGATCGCATTAGCGATTAATATATCCAACAATAGTATCTCCTGACACCCTCATTTTGTTTTTATACTGAGATAGAAAGTAAAGCCATCACTATAATTTACTGTCACTGACAAGCTAAATTCGCATAATTTCTAGCAAAAAATAGGTGAGGGTGTTCTAATGTCAAATTTAAAATTTGCTCAAAAAATATCCAAAAGTATAGATAAGCTTATACAAGATGTCAAAAACCATACAACAAACGGATTCCCACAATCCAGACGCAGAAAATCCCAAAATTATATTAGGTGGTTTTGTAGTGGTATTGCGATCGCCACTTATTTGATACCAAGTCTTATTCCTCGTCCTGTGTTGAGTGCAGAACGCTTAACCTTATCCTACGGTTTGTTGGAGCGTTCTATCCCAGTTGAATCTTTAGAAAATTACGCCAGAACAGGTAAAATTGATGACGAATTAGCCGCGTATTTTCAGTACGCACCCAAAGAACGACTACAGCAGCTCAAAGAACTATTGTTGACTCCTATTCCCTTGAATGCGGTACAAGTTTCGCAGTTTCTTTACACACCAATAGGCGAGAGATTGCTAGAAAATTTCGCAACAGTGATTGAGGGTGATAGTCGGGCGACTGGATTATATGGAATTCGTGCAGCATTAATTTTAGCTGCGGCTGAACCGGAAGGCTTAACTTTATTGAATGTAGTACGGAAATTTCCCTCAAGTCAGATTTCCATTAATTTAGCCCGCGCTCTAGAGTTAACCAACCTAGCCCAAAATTTTCTCAATCAGACTCAAAAAGCGATCGCACTGATTGAAAAAGAAGCTAGCCAAGAAGTAACAACTAATTCCGCAGAGAATACCAACACCACCATCAACTTACTGCAACCAGGGCCTTATAAATGGCGAAAGCAACCTATTATCCTCAATGACGCTTCTCGCAGTCGTACATATCCGGCGGATATTTACTTACCACAAGTTTCTAGCCCCAGACCAGTGATTGTCATCTCCCACGGACTGGGTTCTGATCGAACCAGCTTTGTTTACTTAGCCGAATATCTAGTTTCCCGTGGATTTGTGGTTGCAGTTCCAGAACATCTTGGTAGCAACGCGGCGCAATTGCAAGCCTTATTATCAGGTAGATCGGCAGAAATTACCAGTCCCAGAGAATTTATTGATCGACCTTTAGATGTAAAATTTCTTTTGGATCAACTCACTAAACTTTCCCAATCCAATCCCATTTTTCAAGGACGCTTAAATTTGGAACAAGTAGGCGTTATTGGTCAATCTTTTGGAGGCTACACAGTTTTAGCATTAGCAGGCGCACCGATTAACTTTCCCCAAATCCAAAAAAGTTGTCCACCTTCACAAGATACCCTCAACGTCTCACTTTTACTTCAGTGCTTGACTGCGGAATTACCCTTAACTGGTCAGTATGATCTATCTGATCCACGCATTAAAGCAGCGATCGCCATTAACCCAGTTGACAGTATTGTTCTTGGTAAAGACAGCCTCAGTCAAATCAAAATACCAGTGATGATTGTCAGTAGTAGTAAAGATACAGCAGCTCCACCTTTACCTGAACAAATTCAACCTTTTACTTGGTTAACAACTGCCAACAAATATTTAGCATTGATCAGTAATGGTACACACTTTTCGACAATTGCAGAATCACCAAACGGTGCTATTCCAGTACCCGAACAAGTGATCGGCCCAAATCCAGCCTTAGCACAACGCTATGTTAAATTTTTAAGCCTGTCTTTTTTTCAAACTTATGTTGCTAATCAACCAAATTACTTGCCTTACTTAAATGGAAATTACATTAACAGAATTAGTCAGCAACCATTACCACTATCATTAGTGCGATCGCTCGATTTGAATACTGGTAATACTTCTCAAGTTCAGATCAGTAGTGATAAATAGTACTAATTCTGAAGCTTGTAGACTATTATCAATATTTTGTAACCTTTAATACTTTTTATGTTAAGAATTTATGATAATTGTAGAGATGAATATAAAAAATCAAACAGTAAAAACGACTATTAGTAATCAGGTAAAAATTAATAGCTTCTAGGGTTCCGATTTAACTATTTTGAAGTTAAATGACTGGTCCGAGAGAAGCACCCAGTTTAGAAAAAACTGGCCACACGGCGGGAAAAAAGCCCGGGAGATACATAGCAGAATGTTAACTGTTATGGTTTACCTGGGCTATAGTTTTGTCTTGCAAATCTTAGAATTTCATTTCGCAAAACATGAGTGAACAATCTTTTAGTGATCCTAATTCTCATTTCCAGCCAAATTCTACGCAAGCAGAACGTGCTATGGAAAAAGAAGCCAATTTACCGCTAACTGGTTGGCAGCAGGAAGTTTCTAGAGGATTAGAATTTGGATTAGAAGCAGCAGATAGTATACGCGATCGCTCGATTCCAACCTTTTCTCGTGGTGAACTTCCTCACTTTGCTGGGATTAATACTTTCTTAAAAGCACCCTATTTGGAAGATGTGCGGAAAGTAGGTGAATATGACGTGGCGATCGTCGGCGTACCGCACGATTCTGGAACTACCTATCGACCTGGAACGCGTTTTGGCCCTCAAGGAATTCGCCGAATCTCTGCATTATACACTCCTTATAACTTTGAATTGGGTGTAGACTTGCGCGAGCAAATTACTTTATGTGATGTAGGTGACATTTTCACGATTCCAGCTAATAATGAAAAGTCCTTTGATCAGATTTCTAAAGGCATTGCACATATCTTTAATTCTGGTGCATTCCCTATAATTTTGGGAGGAGATCATTCAATAGGCTTTCCCACAGTTCGTGGTGTTTGTCGTCATTTAGATGATAAAAAAGTCGGAATTATTCACTTTGATCGCCATGTGGATACCCAGGAAACAGACCTAGATGAACGTATGCATACTTGTCCCTGGTTTCATGCTACAAATATCAAAAATGCTCCAGCCAAAAATCTGGTGCAATTGGGAATTGGTGGTTGGCAAGTACCGCGTCAAGGTGTAAAAGTTTGTCGAGAAAGAGCCACCAATATCTTAACAGTAACAGACATTACTGAAATGGGGTTAGATGCAGCCGTCAACTTTGCGCTAGAAAGAGCATTAGACGGTACAGATTGCGTTTATATCAGTTTCGATATTGACTGTATTGATGCAGGGTTTGTGCCTGGAACTGGTTGGCCCGAACCCGGTGGATTATTACCCCGTGAGGCGCTATATTTGCTGGGTAAAATTGTCCAAAACGTACCTGTTTGTGGACTAGAAGTTGTGGAAGTTTCACCGCCTTATGATATCAGCGATATGACATCATTAATGGCAGCACGAGTCATTTGTGATACGATGGCACATTTAGTTATATCAGGTCAATTACCACGCAAAGAAAAACCTGCATATATTCACCCCGCAACCCAATCAGATTCAGTGGAGGAATGGAGATAAACTTTGCACGAAACTGATATGACAAAAGCACTAATTTTAACAGTGAAAGATTGGTGGGAATCCCAACCTGAACGCCTAGAAATTTCTCAAATTCACTTAATTGTTGGTAAATTCACTTGCGTTGAACCTGCAAGTTTACAATTTGCTTTTGAAGTACAAACGCGCAATACCTTTTTAGAAAACGTCAAACTGATAATTAAAGAAACACCACTAATTGCCTTTTGTCATCATTGTCAACAAGAATATTCACCCAAAATTGGTTTACAGTACGCTTGTCCTGAATGTAATTCCTCAATGGAGGATATTCGCTCAGGTAGAGAATTGAAAATTGATAGGATTGAGTACGCTTATGCATCAAACTTTTGACGCAGCATTAGGAATTAACTTACTCCATGCTAATCAACAAGGCGCTGATCACAACCGAGCGCATTTTGACGAATGGGGAATTACTTGTTTCAATATCATGAGTAGTCCTGGCGCTGGTAAAACTGCATTACTAGAATGTACCCTTGCTGCTTTAACTAATGAATTCAAAATCGCTGTCATTGAAGGCGATATGACAACCGATTTAGATGCAGAAAAATTGCGAAAATATGGTGTTCCTGTAATTGCAATTAATACAGGTCGTTCCTGTCATTTAGATGCCAAAATGGTAGCAGGTGGAATTCATCGATTGGAACATGAATATAATCCTTCAAACATTGATTTAGTGCTGGTGGAAAATGTTGGTAATCTAGTTTGTCCTGCGGAGTTTGAAGTCGGAGAACACGCCAAAGTTGCTTTGTTAAGTATTACTGAAGGTGAAGATAAACCACTGAAGTATCCAATTATGTTTCAAGAAGCCGATTGTTTGCTGATTACAAAAATAGATTTGGCTCCTTATCTAGATATTGATATTAGCCGCATTGAGGCAAATGTCCGTCAAATGAATCGCGATGTTGAGATTATTCCTGTTTCTACTAAAGCAAGTGAGGGATTAGAAGTTTGGTTTAATTGGGTGCGTAGACAGGTAACAGCTTGTTGACCAATATATGCTTTTTCTGATGAATTTGCCCTTTTAAAGCGAGAAAACGAATTATACAAAGTTCTGAGTATATTAAAAAATATAGGTCAAATTTTAATTGAAAAATTATGTCTCATCGTCCTATTTATCTCGATAACCACGCCACCACACCTGTAGATGAACGGGTACTAGCAGCAATGCTACCCTACTTTACCGAACACTTTGGCAACCCTTCCAGTATTAATCATATTTATGGTTGGGAAACCGAAGCAGCTGTCAAAAAATCACGAGAAATATTAGCACAAGCCATCAACGCTACACCAGAAGAAATTGTTTTTACTAGTGGTGCAACAGAAGCCAATAATTTAGCGATTAAAGGAGTTGCAGAAGCTTATTTTCAAAAAGGACAGCATATTATTACTGTTGCGACTGAACATAATGCTGTGCTTGATCCTTGTAAATATCTGCAAACTCTCGGTTTTGAAATTACAATTCTCCCTGTTCAAACAGACGGACTTATAGATTTAACTCAATTAGAAAAAGCGTTTCGTCCTGACACAATTTTAGTTTCGGTGATAGCTGCAAATAACGAAATTGGGGTATTGCAACCATTGGCGGAAATTGGTGCGATGTGTCGAGAACGCGGTGTAATTTTTCATAGTGATGCTGCTCAAGCTATTGGTAAGATTCCTTTAGATGTACAGGCAATGCAAATTGACCTGATGTCATTCACAGCACATAAAGTTTATGGACCCAAGGGAATCGGTGCATTGTATGTCCGGCGTCGCAATCCCAGGGTGCAATTAGCTGCACAACAACACGGCGGTGGACATGAACGAGGAATGCGTTCTGGCACTTTGTATACACCGCAAATTATCGGTTTTGGTAAGGCGGTAGAAATAGCTTTGCAAGCACAAGCTACAGAAAATCAATATCTCACCCAACTCCGACAAAGATTATGGGAGCAACTTTCCCAGTTAGAGGGAATTCACCTCAACGGCCATCCTACTCAGCGATTAGCAGGAAATTTGAATATTAGTATTGAGGGGGTGGATGGAGCTGCATTACTGTTGGGATTGCAATCAGTTATGGCAGTTTCTTCTGGTTCGGCTTGTTCTTCAGCAACCACTGCACCTTCCCACGTCCTCACAGCCTTGGGACATACAGAACAGTTGGCTTATGCATCATTAAGATTCGGTATTGGTAGGTTTAATACAGCAGAGGAGATAGATCAAGTAGCACAACACACTATTTCTACGGTTCAAAGTTTAAGAAAGCAGAAGATATTACTGTAAAAAAAACTACGTTAATGTATCGGCTTACATTGCGAATGTATCGGCTTACATTGCGAATGTATCAGCTTACATTGTTAATGTATCGACTCACATTGCGAATGTATCGGCTTACATTGTTAATGTATCGACTTACATTGCGAATGCACCAACTTATACCATCTTGGATCTTGGATTACGTGCAAGATATCACTTCTACTGTTAATAATTCCCCTTTCCCCGTTCCTCGTTCCCTTACTCACATATATAACTTAATGCAGATACACTCATAAGTGATGAGCGTTTCAATGAAGCAGAAGACTTTAGAAAAACATAGCTCATGTCGCAAGAACGAAAAATAGAGGAGAATTTACTCTCTCAAGCAGCAGAGAACACCCTGTCTAAGCAGTTGGATGAAGCACAAAAGATAGATGTAGATGTGCAAACAGATTTGCTAAAAATAGTTCAAGGACAAGCAGACACTGTTTCTTTTGCAGGAGAAGGTATAGAAATTCAAGAAGTTCGTATACAAGAAATAGAGGTACAAACAGATCAAATTTCTATTAATCCTCTCAGTGCTATTTTTGGTCAAATTAAACTTGATCAACCCGTAAATACTAAAGCTCGTATAGTTCTAAAAGAGGCAGATATTAACCACGCTTTGACCTCAGATTTTGTTCGTAGCAAAATCAAATATTTAAATTTGAGTGTGGATGGTGAAACTGTAAGTTTACAACCAGATAAAATCCAGCTTTCTTTACCTGATGATAATATAATTCAAATAGATGGATTTGTGCAGATCAACGAACCAGCTAATACTACCAAAGTAGGCTTTACGGGAGTGTTTAGCCCACGTACTCTAGATAAACCCATCTTCATGAAAAATTTCAACTGTTTTCAAGGAGAGGGCATTTCTCTAAATATTGTTGTGGCATTCTTGAACAAGATCAAAGAATTAGTCAACTCGCCATATCTAGAATTTGATAATGTGTGGTTTCGGATTATTAATATGGAAGTACAAAAAGGCAGCATAATCTTTTTGGTCGAAGCGAGAATGAAGCAAATACCCACACTGTAGGATTATTTAAAATTAATTTTAAATGTGGAGAAACCCCTACTATCTACTAAAAAAATAGCAGGGGGATTTAAAAGACCATCAGTGCGTTTACTTATTCTTAATTGTTTAGAACACAGAGCGTCTCTACCTTTTGGTAGGAATAATTTTGATCTTGTTTCCTGATTTACTTCGCTTGACATTAAGAGGTTATTTGGAATGTTAGAACAAATGCACAGGAATGCAAATTGGGGGGGAGCATCCCAATTTTTTCAAAATACCATAAAGCAAAGGGTTTAAACCCTTTGCTAATAGCGCAAGTCGTCTTCAGACGACTTCATAAAATCAAACAGTCTGCTTCAGCAGAGTTTCACTATGAGACTGCGATTGAAATCGCAGGCGTTTTTTGAACATTTGGGATGCTCCCAATTGAGGTTTATGGCGCAGAAACGACACATGCATTTGAAAGATTGGTTATGGCCATTTTGGCCTGCTTTACCACTTTATCCTTATGGCAGACGACAGACATACTGCCATGAAGTTGTTGAGGACACAATCTGGACATTTGATCAACTGCATGGCATTCTCTACACTATCGTCCCCATTCGGATGACCGTTGTCAGCTTAGAAACGGATGGTTTGTTGGTATATGCACCTGTTGCTCCTACCAAAGAGTGTGTCGGCATGATGAATGAGTTGGTGGCAAGTTATGGTGATGTTAAGTATATAATTCTGCCCACCAGTTCTGGTTTAGAACACAAAATCTTCGTTGGCCCTTTTGCTAGATGCTTTCCCCAAGCGCAAGTTTTTGTTGCTCCCCATCAGTGGAGTTTTCCTATCAACTTACCATTAAGTTGGCTTGGCTTTCCCTCAAGACGTACTCACATTCTCCCAGAAAATCCTAGCCTTGCTCCAATGAGTAGTGAATTCGACTATGCAATCTTGGATATTGACTTGGGACGAGGATCTTTTGCAGAAGTTGCTTTTTTGCACAAGCGATCGCACACTCTATTGGTAACTGATTCTGTAGTGTCTATACCACAAGAAGCACCTGCAATTTTTCAATTAGACCCCTATCCCTTGTTATTTCACGCCAGAGACGACGCCTTAGAAGCGATCGAGGACAACGAAACCAACCGTCGCAAGGGATGGGAACGTATTTCATTGTTTGCGATTTATTTCCGTCCCAGTACGTTGGAGACAATTGGATTAGGTCAAGCATTTCGCGATGCACTCAAAGCACCAAATCGTTCCAGAAAAGTATATTTTGGTGTATTTCCATTTCGATGGCAAGAAAATTGGCAGCGATCGTTTGAAGCTTTACGAAATCAAGGGCGTCCATTTGTTGCACCAATTTTACAAACCCTGATTTTTCCTCAAGACCCCACACAAGTACTCAATTGGGCTGATCAGGTTGCTAATTGGGATTTTCAGCAAATTATTGCTTGTCACTTTGACTCACCAATTCAGGCTACTCCAGATCAATTTCGACAAGCATTTGCTTTTCTTGAGCAGAAATCTTCTGTAAGCGAAAATGATTCTTTGTTAGCAGAAGATACTAAATTTATTAGGGAACTTGAAGCAAATTTGATCAGATGGGGTGTAGCTACACCACCCAAGGAAGGGAATTATCAATAAAAAATTAAAAATTACACGTTAACGGCAGAGTACAAATTAAGGTTGTGGAATCGAAAGCGTAACCCTACATACAAACAAGAAGGGCTGGAATATTTGCGAAAAGCCCAAGAACTTTACCGCCCACGTGTTCCAATTTTGGCTCAACAACTGTCTAAGCTTGAACAGAAAATCAATTCGGGCGCTCCTGCATATAATTGATATTTTCCTCTTTACTGCTCTTGATTACTTATTGTTTGCTAAAGTAGAGTTTTCGCACCCTGTCATTACAACGATATAGACCGACAACTCGACCTTCTTGATCTCGCACAAATTCAAACTTATCTGCATATGTGTCTGCATATATAGGATATATAAGAAAAAGGTTTTGCCCAGCAACCCTGAGATGGGAGGGTAAATAACCTTTGCTCTTAAAATACAATCTATTGCTTGCTAAATTTATTTGAAATTCAGACTCTAATTCAGCAGAATAATAAGTACCAAGATAATCTGTTAATAGCTCTTTTGGAGAATCTAACATTTTTTCAAGAGTAGAGATTTTAATACCATTGCCGATATCTACTTTGACTATTATTTGAGTCAAACCTTCAGAAAACTCAATGTCATAATCAATCTCATTATCAACAGATTGAAAATGGTTGGTGTCAATCGGAACAATTTGAAAACGCATCCATGCTAATTTAGCCATTAATTTTTCATCTTTCATTTCTAATTCCCATATGCTTCCACTTGTGGAGTTATAATAAACTCCGGTTTTGTTCTGTAGTTCCACTACGGGTAAATTAATAGAGCTAATAGAACGCGAAATAGGTTTAACAATCTCTTGAATATAATCATTTTCTAAATAGATATCAGCAATTTGAAAAGCTAGTTTAGGTTTAGCGAATTCTCAACGTGGACATATAACCTTCTGCCCACCTACGGAAGCCGCTCTGCGTCTACGATCCTCTCTCTACCTTTCTTTGTAAATTTTATAGTTGGCTACAGGTTTTGGCTCGTGAAGGTTGCAGCATTCTACGTTTGATGGCTTTTGTGTACACATTGCAGCTTTTCATTGCATCTCACACATTACGCTTATTCCTCCGTCGCCGTTTTGGTATTGATGTTCTCACTTTTCAGTCCCAACCTATTTAATTCACATTAGGCGTAAATTAAAAATTGGTAAGAGGGACAAGGCGGACATGGAAAGGGAGAAAACTAGGAATTTTACTTAGCCACTTCAGCTTTCTCGACAGAGTTATTATCTACACCCAAAGTTAGCTGGAGAGGAGTATTTGACGGGTATGCTTTAACTACTTGCCGATAAACTTCGTAGTTTGTAGGTAAAGTTTTTTGTTGAGAACCTACTGTATAGGTCAGTTTATACTCCACGGCTTTTAGTATTTTGGGTGTACTCGCTTGTTCTTGAGGTTTTTTTCGTTGTTCTACTTCCGATACTGAAGGTCGTGGTGGTAAAGTTGGCCACCATAAACCTTTGTCATCAGGGCCGATTACTCTTCCAGGAGGCTTGATTCCATTACGATTTAGCAAAGAAACTGTAGCAAATGTTTCAAAGCGTGGTGATGGTTCATTCGCAAGATCGTATGCATATTTAACTTGCCACGTGTAAGTAGTTAAGGCTGTGGCTTCATACTGATTAGTAGTCAGAGTGCTGCAACTAGTAAGCGTGAGTGTTGTTAAACCAACCATCATCGAAAGCAAAAATCTCTTCATCAATTTCTCCAGAGCGATCGCCAATTTTTAAGGCTGATAAATACGAAAGTGAACACCATCGAAATTCTTGCCAATGACCGATGAAAAATTACTAATGATATAGGATAAATGACAGATGAATCAGAATAATATTAGTTGTCGCGATGGATATATCCCATTAGCGCAATATCAGTGTTTCTGACACACAATGCCTAGTTAGTGGTTGAATTTCATTAAATTCAGGAGATTACTAATGGCACATCTTACTGTATTAGAATTCCCCACAGCTGATGGTGCAGAGAGAATGGAAAGTAAATTGGCTGAACTACAGCAACAGCATTTGCTAGATATCCAAGACGCGGCTGTTGTTTCTTGGCCAAAAGGTAAAAGAAAGCCCAAAACTCGCCAGCTACATAACTTATCTGGATTAGGTGCGTTAGATGGTGCTTTCTGGGGATTACTGTTTGGTATCCTTTTCTTTATCCCAATTCTAGGGATAGCAATTGGTGCGGCGATTGGTGCTTTGACAGCCTCCTTTGCAGATGTTGGTATTGACGATAATTTCATCAAAAAAATTCGTGAAGAGGTTACTGAAGGAACTTCTGCACTTTTCCTACTCACCTCCAATGAGGTTGTTGAACGAATTGCAGAAGCTTTAAAAAACGAGGAGTTCAAGATTGTTGCTACTAATCTACCTCAAGAGCGAGAAGAAAAACTTAAAGAAGCCTTTGCTCATTCATAGTCACAAGTTCAGTAGCAATTAAGTATTAAGTTATAGATTGGGGGTGGGTTTACAAATCTGCCCCCATTTTTGCATGTTCCTTTTTGATGTGACATGCTCTAAGTGGGACAAATATTCAAAAAATCCGCCTGCGATTGAAATCGTAGTCTGACAGTTCTAGTCTGCTTAAAGCACACTACTTGATTTTATTAAGACTTTTGCTATCAGCTAACGGTTTAAACCGTTAGCGGTATAAAGATCCCCAACTTTTCTAAAAAATCGGGGATCTGTATTACTCTGTTTTTAAGTAAAGCTTTAACGCTTCATCCACCACATCCGTCATTGACTTTCCTTGGCTGTCAGCAGTTTTCTTCAGCACAGCATAAACATCATCGCGAACGGTAATCCGATGACGTCCTACAGTTGCAGCTTTAGCAAGTTTTGATTTGTAAGAGTCGGTAAACTTACGAATTGCATCAAAACCGACGCGATCGCAAAAATTTCCAAAGCTTTCGTCTTTTTTGCGTGACTTTTTAAAGTACACAAAAATTGGCTCTAGGAAACTTTCGATATCATTATGATGCAATTTCTCAATGTAAGCCTTTGCTAATCTGGTTTGATCTGGCGAACCACCCAACCATACTTGATAACTTTCTGGAGCGCTACCCACAAACCCAAGTTCCGCCATATACGGACGAGCGCAACCGTTAGGGCATCCAGTCATTCTCACCACAAAATGTTCATTTTGTAAACCCACTTTGGTTAACAAAGCGCGAATCCGCTCTAAAATTCCTGGAATCACCCTTTCTGATTCTGTAATTGCTAAACCGCAAGTAGGTAATGCTGGACAAGCCATCGAGTAACGGAAAATTTGGTCGATGCTGTCAACATTGGTGACAACACCATGACGATTGAGAATATCTTCTACAGCTTGCTTGCTTTGAGATTCGATATCGTAAAGAATCACATTTTGGTGGGGAGTTAAGCGGATCGGTAAGTTGTACTGCTCAACTATTTCCCGTAAAGCAGTTTTAAGTTGGAAGTCGCTTTCATCTTTGATCCGCCCATTGTCGATGGAAATACCCAAGAACAGCTTGCCATCACCTTGTTCATGCCAACCGAGGAAATCTTCATATTTCCACTCTGGCAGATTTTGGAAGGGTTCTAGTGGTTTACCAAAATATTCTTCCACCCTAGCCCGGAATTTATCAACGCCCCAATCGTGGATTAAATATTTTAATCTGGCGTGACGGCGGTCTGTGCGATCGCCATAATCCCTTTGAGTAGCGACAATGGCTTTCACCATATCGTAAACATCTGCTTTCGCCACGTAGCAAATCTCATCTGCAACTCTGGCGAAAGTTTCTTCTTTGTTGTGTGTACGTCCTAAACCACCACCAGCAAAGATATTAAATCCTGCTAGTTCTCCGTGATCATTATTAATTACTACCAAGGTAAGGTCTTGGCTATACAAATCAATTGAATTATCTCCCGGAACCGTGACGCAAACTTTAAATTTGCGTGGCATGTAGTGAGTGCCGTAAATGGGTTCTTCTTTGTCATGTAAAACAGCACCAGTACTATTACTTTCTCTTGCTGCTTTGACTTCTGGGTTTTCTTCACCACTAATGGCTTTTTCGCCATCTAACCAAATTTCGTAATAAGCGCCAGTTTGTGGTGTCAGTAACTCAGCTACATTCTCGGCATATTCCCAAGCGTACTGATATTCTGCTTTATTTTTAAAAGGTGCGGGGGGAGCCATGACATTGCGGTTGACATCACCACAAGCTCCCAAGGTCGAACCCATGTTTGTCACAATAGTGGCGATCGCTGCTTTTAGATTTTTCTTTAAAATCCCGTGTAATTGAAATCCTTGCCGAGTGGTAGCACGCAAAGTATGATTGCCATACTCATCAGCTAGTTTATCCAGAGTCAGGTATAACTGCGGTGGTACAAAACCACCAGGATTTCTTGTCCGCAGCATGAACTGATAATCTTTTTCCTGCCCTTTGGCCCGATTATCTCGGTTATCTTGCTGATAAGAGCCGTGAAACTTGAGGATTTGTACCGCATCTTCACTAAAATGCGTTGTATCCTCAAGAATTTCTGTGGCTACTGGTTCACGCAAACAATTACTGCGTTCTTTGATTGCTTCTACTTTAGAAGGCTTACGGCTGGCGATGGGAAGAGGAGCGGATTTAACCATTGCAAATTGTATAATATTTTCAAGAAGTCATCGATAAGCGCCGAAGCGTGAATTTGGAAGCACTGATTCGGCTAAATTTTTCCGGTAATCCGGTCGGGGATAAGAAGAATAGTTTAATCTTAACACGATAAAAAACTGGGTTTTTCAGTAATGCAATACCTAACAAACCCAGCAATCTTACTTATAAATTATCAGTTATTTGTTACGTTAGCCAAAAATTTTTGGCTAACGTAACAAACAAGCTACTTCAAAAAGGAGTGTAGGGGAGTAAGGGTGTGGGGGTATAGCTACTTAAACCGATAGCCGATACCACCATTAAGACTTACAGCAGAAGCAGAACTATTTTTATAAGCATTAATTCCTAAAGTGGTATTGCCGTAAACAAGAAAGTTTTTACCAACTTCAGATTCTACACCAGCAACAACTGCCACAGCATCTTTGTTGCCACTAGGGGTTCGTTTACCATCTGTCTCCACGAATTGATAACCAACGCCCACAAAAGCATTAGTATTTTTAGCAATTCCCACGTCGGCGGAAACATAGGGAATAATCGCGCTCGTCTTATCACTAAAGTTAATCTGACCGCGTGCAGAAAAAGGAGTACTACCAAGCTTCACGCGACCAGCAACATTCCCACCTAATGTTGCAGAATCATTACTTTGTCCACCATTTGTAACACCAGCAGCAAGACCAGCACCGACGTAGCTTGCATCTGTACCTTTCTTAGTAGGAATAGGTTGAGCAGAAGCAGCATTAATAGATAGAAAAATAGGAGCAATTACCAAAGAAGATAAAGCAGAAAATGTCAAAAAAGACTTCAGAAAACGTTGCATAATTTCGACCAAATTTTGTAGGAGTTGCTTTTATATACAAAGTCGAAAATTCTAAATACATGTTCCAATTTTGATTAAGTGTTTTTAATTTTAATTAAAAAAATAAAATGAGTATTCTATACATATAAATGCTTTGTATTACCAAAAATAGACAGTTTTTATGATGGCATAACCAAATTTAAACTAGGAACATTTTTACTAATTATTCGTCTTAAAGCTATTTTATTATTACCATAACTCGCCCAGAAATAAATTTCCAAGCTAACAGCAAAACTCCACTTAAAAGTGGACTAAAAGATTTTAGAGGATGTTTGAAAAGTCTAAATTGTTACTCATTTGGGCGATTAAAAATCGCGGCTATACGAGATAAAACCCGCCGACGTGGGTTTAAAACCTTTAATTTTCCATTAGTCCGTGTAGGCGGACTTCCTTTCAAGAAGCCGCTACGCGTCGCGCTTGTGTAGTAGCGAATTATATTCGCTCAATACTTTTCAAACATCCTCTTAGAGTCGTATGAAAACGAATTAAGCTATGTAACCCAGAATTAAAATTATTGGCGGACTAGAGGCGAAAAACAAATTTACAAACATGTAATAGCTAGCATAAAAATATGAATTAACCATTGATAGGTTATGCCCATCATAATGGTTATTTATAGTACTGTTATATTTAAATTAATAAATAACCAGGTTGCATTTTTTTCTAAACCCATATTTTGTACAGGTATGTTGTTGCATGTCTATACAGCAATTAGGAGAGTTTTATCATCAATTTTTAGCTCCTAATTATCTTAGCAACCGCGACCAATCAAGTTAACTGCATATTTTTATTAAAGAGGTAGTAATATGCGTCGTTGGTGGTTGATAACTTTAAGCATTATAGTTATGTTTGTGACTTTAGAAATCACAGGTGAGAGTACTATCAATGCAACAGCGTTGGGTGCAAACAAAAATAGTAAAACACGTTTGATTGCACAAAACTCTAGTTCTACACGAATTATGCCTCTTGGCGACTCAATTACTGGAGGAGAGGGAGGCCAAAACAGCTACCGTCGCTTACTTTGGTTTTATTTACTCAATGCAGGTTACGATGTTGATTTTGTTGGTTCACTCCGAGTTAATTGTGGCAGAACTCCTCCTCAACAAGATTTTGATTTAGATAATGAGGGTCATTGTGGTTGGCGAGCTGATCAGATACTAGCTCAGATTGACCAATGGGCAAGCAGCACTCGACCAAATATAGTGCTAATTCATTTGGGTACTAATGATTTAGGAAGTGGAGAAAGCCCAGAGAGTACTATTGAGGACATACGTGGAATTATTCAAAAGCTCCGATATTATAATCCATATGTAAAGATACTGCTGGCTCAAATTATTACAACTTGTGGTAGTGAGGAACGCAAAATATCATTTAATTCGCTGATTCCCAATCTTGCCAACCAAACCAATACATATCAATCACCTGTGATCGTCGTAGATCAGTATAGTGGCTTCAATGTGTCTGATACTATCGATGGATGTCACCCGAATAATACTGGCGAAGGAAAATTAGCCTCTCGTTGGTTTGAAGCTCTTAAGAAGATACTTTAGTCAAATTATTGATTCTCCCCACACCTAAAGGCGGGGGATTCTTGAAAAGTCTACAAAATGACCACCAATAATAACATTAAACCGAAGACAAAGAATAAACCTGACCATCAATTAATAGCCGAGTAATACCTTTGGCTTGGAGGTGATAACGAGCCTTGTGCAACATTCTGCTATCAGGAATTTTGACTACGCGATCGCGTTTGGTAGAAAAACGTTTTGCAACTCGGTGATTATCAAACACTGGCAAAGTTCTTTCTTGGGTCTCTAGATTAGAGATATAGCCCAAATCGCCAAACTCTCGCAATGGTCTGGTAATCAACTCTGAGGAACGATCAATTACTAAATAGCAAGTTCTAGGTAAACTAGCAGCTGAGAAGGGTAAGACTCGTACAAAACTGTCACCAGTTCTAGTTCTTGCTACTAGACGTGGACGTTCTCGATATTCTTCTTCCTCCTCCTCGAAGTCTTCATCATCAAAGTCTTCTTCTTCTTCGAGATCCTCATCTAAATCTTCTAAATCTTCCGATTCGTCTAGCAATTCTTCGCCCAGTATTTGGGCGATCGCTTGAGAATCTGTATGTACATCCTCTATTAGCGGACTAGGAATATTGGCGATTTCTTGGGCTTTAGGTTCTAAAAGTTCTAATTGCTTGATGACTGGTCGTTTAGTCTCGTGGGGTGCAGAAGAACGTCGCTTGACTCGTCTGCTATTAGAGGTTGAATCAGTCGAATCAGTTGCAACAACAGGAGTAGGTTGGGCCTCTTGGGGTAGACTTACCTTCTCTTGCGGTTCCTCTGAAGCTTCCGGTTGTATCTGCACAAAAGACGGTAGGTGATCATAACTGACCTGTGCTTTTCCTTCAGGAGTTCTAGCAGCACGCTTCAACGAAACAAGGTACTCGTACTCATCTTCTGGTAAAGTACTTTTAAGTAAACGACTAATAGTCGAGTTGCTTACGTCATAGCGTTCTGCCAAAGTAGAGGTTGTTTCAGCAGTTTGACGGTACAATTGTAAGATTTCTTGTTTATCAGATTCTGTTAGTTTTCTCACGGCGGGACACCAAACAAAAAATTTTCTAACTACGTTTTCTGTTCCGTTCTCGACGAGAACGGCTTAATGATGCGTCATATTCCAAGACAGCACCCATACCAAATAAAATTCCACTCCAGACCCAAAACACTTCCAGTATCTCTCCACTTTGATAATTGGGAATCGAATTTGTGGCGTATTTATACCACATATCTGCAATGTAGAGCGAAAATGCCGCAGCTGCAATCATACGCCAAGAAAGAGAAACTCGTCCGCCCCAAAAAGCAAGCAGTAGAGTAGTAGCGATAATTAACAGCAATACGTCGCTGATCACGTAAAACCAATTTAAAACAGAAGCAACAACTTCTAACCCAGGAGAATATTGGGCTTGGACTGCTGCTGTCTGTGGTTGATTGGAAATTAGCCATGCCAACGCACTGCCAAAGGCTCCTATTGCCAATACTATTATCCACTGCGAAGTTTCCAAATTCAGTCGCCTAGAAGCCACTGCCAAAATTATACCTACGCCCAGCAACAGATATGTTATTACAAAAAATACATCACCTAATGATGGGAAAGGTTCTTCTTTTAAGACGATTTCCGTATATCCAAAAAATATCCCTCCCATGAAATAAGAAAGCATACCAACACCAATTGCCAGCCAAACGTTGCGATCGCTAATAATTTGCTGACTTCGCCAATTCCTTAGACATAAAATACTAGCAGATAGATAAGCTGTTGCCTCAAAAATATTCGTTCCCAAAACGTACCAATCAGCACGTCTTAAGCAAGTTGCTGCTTCTTGGGCTTTTGCACTCAGTTTTGCTACACAGTCTACTCCTACCGGAACCTTGGCACTAAACAATAAAAAATACAATAGTGCCAGCACACTCCAACCTATGCTAGCCAAAATAATGTTTTGAGTGGTGAATAAAGATTGAGAACCTTGAGATTTGTCGTAAATGCTACTCATAATCCTTGACCGTGGCAGAAAATTCTCAATGTTCTTTGAGTGCTAAATGCTATAATCACTACATAATAAGCTTTTTGGCAATTTGTATGTTTAATTATCTAGCATTCAACATCAACAAACACTGATATACACTAATGCCACAGTTTACTCAGTGGAGACTGATTTAGCCAACTGATGAATAGCGATCGCTCTCCTTCAGGCATATCTTGTAATTTATCAGCTACCGAATGAGCAAAGTTAGTATTGCCAAAATAGGCTTTTCCTAACCGATGCAGATCTTGCAATAAAGTGATGACATGATATTCTTGCCAGTTGGGGACTGGAGTCGTTAGCGGATCTACTTCTAGTAAGTATTTAACTCCTTCAGGCGAGGACACTTGAGGAAACTGCCACTTTTGCAAAGTCTCAACCATTTCTTTCTCAAATAAGGCAGCTTGCCTAGTACCCAAAAAGTCTTCAATGTCCATGTACACAGCTTGTAACAGCAAAATACTAGCTTGAATAAAAACACTAATATTACTATGACTACCCGTGTCACTACCAAGCTGATCTAGACGGATTTTACCCCAAATACTAAAACGTTCCGGTTCTTCTAGCAAAACACAAGCTTTGCCTTTGTTATCGGTTAAATCTCTCCACAAAGATTTTGCTTCTTCTTCTTGACTAGCTTTAAATACACTAATTAATCTAAAGGTCTGCCCCTGATAATTGAGAATCGGTACTTGCTGATCCCGTTTTGGGTGGTCAATTGTCGATATTTCAACATCCTGCCTTTTAAGAATAAACATGACACTAGCAGATAACTCCTCACAGGGGCATTCTTATTAATATGGCAGATATCATAACCTTATTAGTTGATGGTTAGTTGTTAGACAAACTTTTAGATAATTTATATAAATCAATATTAATGAATCTAGGCAAAATTATCGCGTTATAATAAATTCTGATCATCTCAAATAGTACAATAGTACTTACAAAATGATAACAAGCTACTATTTACACTGAGAGGCAACATGAAAGCAGAGCTTCTCAAAAGACTGTTTAGGGCGATCGCAAGTTCAGACCAGGAGGCGATTGATAAACTCACGTACTTAGTTATTGAGGAAGAACGCAATAGGGGACATACGTTATTAGCTGATCAGTTAGAGAACATTACTAAAAAGAGCCAGAAAGAGAAGTCTACCGAGTTTAGCAAACAAGCTTCATCAATACCAGAAAATTTACAGGCTTTAACTGAATTACCAACCAGTAAGCGATTTAATCTTCCTCTGGTAAGTATCATACCAAGGGAGAAATTGCGACATCACATGGTGTTGCCGGAAAATGTTGAGAAACGTTTCTGTCGAATTGAGCGTGAGTATGCAGCAAGAGATAGGCTGGCTCATCATGGACTGCGTTACAGACAAAAAATACTGTTGTATGGCCCTCCTGGATGTGGAAAAACGCTAGGAGCAGAGCGTTTAGCTTGGAATACTGGTTTACCACTTTTGAAAGTTCGGTTTGATGCAATGGTATCGTCTTTTTTAGGCGAAACTGCGAGCAACTTGAGACTTGTATTTGAGGATGCTTCAAAAAATCCATGTTTATTGTTTCTTGATGAGTGTGACTCAATTGCTAAATCAAGAGAAGACAATCAAGAAGTAGGAGAAATTAAGCGAGTAGTCAACACATTTTTACAAATTTTGGATGAATATCAACCGTCTTCTGGGCTTTTGGTAGCAGCAACGAATTTGAATAAATCTCTAGATACTGCCCTTTGGAGAAGATTTGATGACTTGATCGCAGTACCTAAACCCGGAGAACAAGAGCTAGAATTTATACTAAAGGAAACACTATCTGCAATTGAAATAGGATCTATAAACTGGTCCAGAATCATTGAGCAGATGAAAGATTTTTCTGCGGCTCAAGCTGTGAGGGTTGCACAAGATGCAGCTAAAAGAGCAATCCTTGAGCGAGAGGAGCTAGTGATTCAAGAACACTTAGAAGAAGCGATCGCAGAAATCAAAGTACCAAAAGTAAGCCATATTGCTGCGCGTCTAGCTGCTGAGTTACCTAATGAAAGTTGCCTTCTTTACCGTGCATTAATAGTACAATCAGCAAGATGGCCAGAATGGGCAATGGCGGATGAAGCGAATAAATTGCACGTTCTTCGTCAAATTGGTTACGGACTTCCCAATCTTGATCGTGCTTTGGGTAATTCTCCCAATAGAGTCACTTTGATGACAACAAGAGAGCGCCGTATTGTCGCTAAACAAGCTCATGTTTACCAAGTAAAACTTCCAGAAAAATTACGTTCTCAAGGTGAATCGTTAGAGATTCTCCTTGAAGTTACTTTGTCATACAAAGCACAACCACGTCGAACCCGCAGAAATCGCAGAAAATATCTTTCAACTTGGCTAGATTGGGAATGTAGTAAGAAAGGCGAAGATCCAGAGAGATTCCTAGAAAGAATTTTGAAAGAGTATGATGCTCCAGACGATGCTGAAAAGGGAGAGGGTATTTTTAAATGGATGCTAGGAAAACAAAATAATCACGGAATAATTAAAGATGTATCCAGAAGTGCAGGAACCCTTCAGAAGGATTGGACAGTTGTAAATTCATTTGAACTCACAGAAGCATTTTCTATTGCAGTTGTTGGACATGAAGGTTGGAACAATGACCCAGAAGCTAGTGTTCCATACTCTCTAGTTGTGAGCTTTGAAGCCATACAAGTTGATATTCCAATTTATACGTCAATTGTCGAGGCTCAAGTTGAAACAGAGATTCAGGCAGAGATACAAATTTAAAATACTTTAAATACATTTATCCACGCTGCCATTCCTAATTCCAAAAATCTGCGACATCGTACCCCAATTCCTCTAACATTCGCCGCAACAGAGGTAAACTCAGCCCAATCACATTACTGTGACAGCCTTCTATTTTTTCCACAAATAAACCACCACGACCTTCGAGGGCAAAAGCGCCAGCACACTTGAGCGGTTCACCCGTGGCTATGTAGGCGTTAATGGTGCGATCGCTGATCTGTGCAAAATAAACTCTTGTTACTTGGTAATTGACTAAATTGCGATTATGTGCAGTATCAATCAAAGTATGACCAGTATACAAATCACCAAAACTTCCCTGCATCATCCGCCAACGTTGGCGGGCTTCCTCAGCATCTGCTGGTTTCCCGTGAATCTCACCATGAACAGCTAAAACCGAATCACAACCCATGACTAAAGCAGATTCAAACTGAGGACTTACAGTTTCCGCTTTTCGTTGAGACAGAATTTTTACTAACTGCGCCGGATCGCTAATTTTTACTTGCGACTCATCAAAATCACTAGGACAAACTATCGGTTCAATACCAACAGTTTGTAACAAACGGCGTCGCGCCGCAGAAGCAGATGCAAGTACAAAGGTTGGAATACCCATAGTTTAGGATTGGGGATTGGGGATTGGGGAAGGTAGGGGTCCCCTGGAGGGGATAAGGGGTAATGGGGATTGGGGATTGGGAATTGGGGACAAGGAGGACAAGGAAGATCGGGAGAATAACTAATGTCAATTGTCAATTATCAATTGACTAATATACAGAAAAAGAATCTATTGATTCTTCTATGGCTCCTTTGACTTTGCGCCAGCGTTTTTCTGGTACTGAGGCATTTAATGTAAAAAGCTTACCTCGGCCGATGGCAATACTGGCGAGATTATGTCGTTGTTGTTTATTGGGGAGCGTAATTAAATATTCTAATTTGTAGTATGTTTTCCCATTAGATTCAACTTGCTCTGCGTTGACTAATTCGGCTGTACGTCCTGAACCATCAGGAGCAAGAGCATTTTTGGCTAGCTTATATCCTATTTCACCTGGTGTTCCTAATTCTGGTAAGCTTTTACCTTCTGGTACTGGACTGATAACTACAGAAACATTTTCACTAAATTCTATCAAATCGTGGAAGACCACATCCGGCCCGTCATTAACTCTAACTTGTACCCAGCCGTTAGGATATAAAAATTGATAGCCATCACTAGTGTCTACAAAACTCCTGAGTGCGGCAAACGCTGTACCGTAGTTAGTAAGGCTAAAGCTCAACACTAGTAACAAAATTACTGCAATTCGTTTCCACATTTGTTTCAATTCCTCTGGGCTGGAAGCAATACAAGGCAAGTGTGATTTGTCGTTTTTCATTCTCCCACGGATGCTAACAACTTACGAAATGCGCTGGTTTTACCCTGGCACCATACCAGAAAATATTCAATTTTGGTTTGAGCAACATTGTCTAGTTCAATCTTCACAACCAGAAGCACCACGAGAAGATTTATATCTGTACTCTCCTGAGTGTGAATTTTTGGGTATCAAATTACGGCAAGAGCAACTAGAAGTCAAATGGCGCAAAGCTGAATTAGGCGTCATGAGTTTCAGTGAATTTGCGGAGGGAAAAGTCGAAAAGTGGAGTAAGTGGGAATGTCATGACTCGACAGGGGAAAGTTTTCAAGCACAGCAGATTATAAGTCATCCTGTGTGGGTGAGTGTGCAAAAACTTCGCTATTCCCAACTTTACGAAGTTTTAGATGATTTTTCACTAGAAGCTGTTTCAGAAAATGAAACCGTTGATAATGCCTGTAAAGTAGAATTGACTTATTTGACGCTCAAAGAAAATACTTGGTGGAGTCTTGCATTTGAAGCTTCTGGTGATGATGAGCGTTTATTGGAGAATCTTCAAGTCACAGCCAACCGTATATTCGGTAGTTACTTAGAACAAAAGCTACTAGCTGTTGATTCTTATGCTTACCCAACTTGGTTAGCGATCGCCATTAATTAGTCGCCAGTATTTATATGACAAATAAATTAACATATAGTTTGATGTAATATTTTTGACGCTATTGATATAATGCAAATAATTTTAAGTTGTATCTACAACGTATCTGGCTTTTTCTCAAAAATCTATCTTTAGCAAGAGGTAATATTTTTTGAGATAACATATATAGAGAAGACATATCTAAAACTTAATTAAAATTTCATTAAATATATAAAAAAGTTAAATTAATCTTTTTATTTCAGAGCTATCAAATAAATTATGTTATAGATAGTTAAAGTTAGTAATTTTAAATTATAAAGTTACAAACCCAGTTCAATTTGTCTGTGGTTAACCTACGTCCATCATGATTAGAGCAGCGCACTACAAAAATTGGCTGCAAGAAAGCCGTTATATGAATCGAGGAAGTGCTTATGTGTTTGCACTTCGATTCAATGTGATGGCTGAAGTTGGTGATTTTCCACCCTAGTGTTATCCCAGCATAGAAGAAAATTTTTGAAAAACTAAATTAATGGCTACATTTGGTTGATGTAAAAATGCAAAGTTTACTACTCAACAGAGAAGTTTCAACAAATGTAGTTTTCTCAAAAGAACACTTGTCTAACTAATTTATTGAGGAGATTATAACTATATTAGCAGAAGATAGCAGTAGGCTATACTTTATATTCATTCTGCTATGTAAATCTCTAGTCTTACTAAAAAACCAAGCATTAGTCTGTTTCAACCATAAATTTTGACATTTGATTCGTTTGATGGTTGAACGAGAGAAACTATGTTATTGGTTGAGCAACATTACTTAGACAATACTCTTTTGATTCTAAATACCTGCATTAAACTGAAAAAATTCCTTGTCATAAAACACAAGAAATATCAAGTTTGCTCTGTCTACTATTTTGTATTTACAAAGATTTGAGCATTACCGAGTATTAATTAGACAAATTATTATTGTCTCAAAGCAAGCTTGAACTTGATTTTAAATTTTTAAATGTTGTTAAAACAAGCGAATTTTGGTGGAAATAATTTTTTGCATCTAGATAACACTAGCTAAAAGTAATTTCTCGCCTTGCATTTTTTACATTATTTATTTGGGGCAAAAATCTACCAAAAGTATCAATTTTTTCTGTAAATTACCAAACAAATTTCAATGTATGAGAGATTCTTACCGAAATAACAAAAGCTATAGTTGTGCATATAGACAACAAAACAATTCATGAATTAGATCAAGAATATGGAGAAAAAACTATGAATCAAAATTCTTTATCCAAAGTGCAACGCCTGAAAGAAGTTTTACTAACTAATTTGCTAGGAGAATTACCAACAATCGCTTTTGGTCCTAGTTTAAGAAAGCTACTTTATCGTTTTATTTTTACCAAAATAGATAACTCAGTTTATATTCAAAATGGTGTTGAATTTATAGGTAGTAACCAAATTGAAATTGGCAGTGACGTACATATTTTTAAAGGCGTGCGTATAGATGCGAAAGGAGAAAATAACAGAGTAACCTTAGAAAAAGGCGTCGCACTTGAAAAAGATGTAACTATTGGTGCTTTAGACAACACCTGTGTACAAATTGGCGAAGGAACATTTATTGGTCCTGGTGCATGTATTGCTGGACCAGGAGATATTACTATCGGTAAACGCTGTTTAATTGCTGCTCACACAGGAATATTTTCTAATAATCATAATTTTGCAGATCCGACAAAATATATCGTAGACCAAGGTATTACCCGCCAGGGAATAGTTATAGAAGATGACTGCTGGATAGGGCATAATGTAACAATCCTGGATGGAGTTACTATTGGTGAAGGTAGTGTTATTGGAGCAGGAGCAGTTGTTAGTAAAGATATTCCTCCCTACTCTATAGCTGTGGGAGTACCTGCAAAAGTCATCAAAAAACGCGATGCAAAGGAACTGGTATTTAACTATCAAAGTAGTAATGAGTGAATCAAGAAGCCCCATTCGTTTATACGGTGAGGTAATTCACTCACATTTTTAAACTTCCTAAATCATTCGTGAGAAACAAGATCCCCGACTTCTCAACAGAAGTCGGGGATATAAGCTCTGCGATTATCACAATCATATAGGATTGCTATACAAACTATCGACCCGCATCACCTACTGCTTGGGAAGCTGCAAACCACGACGCTCAAGAATTTGCCGCACCTCTGGGCTAGGAGTATAACTATAGCCATAAGATGATTTCTCAGAATCATCCATAACTTGAGGTGTAAGCAATACAATTACCTCTTGACGCTGATTTTGTTTATTTGTCCTTCTAAATAACGAACCAATTAGGGGAATATCGCCCAAGATAGGAATTTTGGATACAGTTGATCTGTCTGCATCTTGAATAACGCCACTCAGAATTAGTGTTTGACCATCACGCAAGCGAATCACGCCAGAAGTAAGAGAGCGTGTAGAAACCAAAAATATTCGTTGGCTATTACCACCTAAATTAATATCTGCTGGAGCTTGAGGAGATGAAACAGTTGGAGACACAGAAAGAGAGACAAAACCATTATCATCAATTCGCTCAACTTTGACTGCTAGAGTTAAGCCAACGGTTTCTTTCTCTGCTGTCACGGTTTCTGAGGAAGTACCATCACCACGAGTTATTTCCCTTTTGATGTTTCCAACCACTTCTTGAGTTAATTGAACGTCAGCCGTCTGTCCTTCTTGCACAATTAAGGTTGGATCTGTCAAAATTTTTGCATTGCCACTTTGCACCTGAGCTTGCAAACTAGCAAGAAAACGTTTGGGGAACTGGTACAAAGAAGGTAGAGCAGATGTTACTGTTCCTGTACTACCTGGAGAGACACTAATTGTCCCGTCATCAGCAATAGTTATTACATCATTTGTACCACGATTCACATTTGTGATACCTGGTTGTAATGGATTAGTTGAAGATGGCGGAATTGGTTGATAAGTGACTGCATCTCTATTAGGTAGTACTGTTGCAGAACCAGGTTGGACAGTCGCTCCACCAATTGTGATCGGATTTGTAGATTGATTAACTATTGTTGTACCTGAACCTCCGCCTGGAATGACTAACTCATTATTCACATCTAAGAAGGGAGTTCCTCTAACTGGGTTACTAATTACAGGCGTACTAGTCACACTCGTGGCTGCTTCCGCACTAGTAGCTGGTCTAGAACCACCAAAATTTAACGCTGCTGCGCCACCATCATTGACAAAGAAATTATTGCCAACACCAAAGGAAAAACTTGTGTTAACGTCCTTGGTATTCAAAAGGTTAACATCGATTATTTTGACATTGACTGCCACTTGACGACGACGGATATCAAGCGGAAGCATTTGAGCCATTGCAATTTCAACTAACCTGGGAGTACCAATCAAGGTAACAGTACTTGTTCGCTCATCTCCTAATACTTGTAAACCTCTAAGTATAGGAGTTGAGTCAGTAAATGTAACTCGTTGAGCAGTGAGATTCGTATCTTCAGCTGATTGTGATTTTGTTCCCTCTCCCTCTCCCTCTGCTTTACCTATAACTTCTGTAGTCACTCTAGTTATCTTAGGTTCAGCGTTGACAGCACTTTCTGCTCCCAAGTTAACCAAAAACCTTAAGATCTCTTTCACTGTTGCTTGGTTAAGCCTCACGTTACGCATCACCATATCACGGGTGGAATTGGGTAGTTTAGCCCCTACAAAAATCGTGCGTCCACTGCGGTTAGCTTCTAAACCACTCAAGCGTAAGACGTGGTTAAATATATCTTGCACTGGCTCATTTTCTACATCTAGGGATATTGTTTGATATATTGGCTGTGTGCTGGTAGCACCAGTATTAGTTTGAGATTGAAATACAGAAGATTGCTTATTGTCTTCTACATCTCCTACATAAGCCAAATTCAAACCAGCAGCACGAGCAAGCAATGACAAAACTTCTCTTACTGGTGCATCTCGCAATACAAGCCGGGGTACACGTTCTTGAGTGCCTAAGTCAACACTACTCGGAGAAGCATCGATATTGGAAATGGCAATATCTCCCACTGGTGGTGCAACGGCTCTAGGTAAGAAAGGTGGAGCTTGGGTTTGAGCTTGTCCTGGCCCGGCTGTTTGCGCTGGTGTGCCATCAATACTGACTTGCGGATTAGGGACAACGGGTGGAACTGATGGACTGGGGTTCGGGGTAGGTGCTTGGGGAGGTATGGGTGCTGATGCTGTGGTTCCTGTACTCGGACTTAAGCCAAGAGTAATGACATTTGTCCCCCGCACCAAAGGCTGAGTATTAGGAGCGCTATCAGTACCAATTGCTAATATTCTGATACTATTGGTATCTAACTGAGTCACTTGAATCGAAGCGATTCCCGGAAGGGGATTATCTTTGCGGAAACTATTGCCTTGAGGTAGACGTAGTTGAGTATTAATAATATCTGCAACTAAAATTTTGCCTCTCTGTGTCGTAAAAATTTGCGGACGAGAACCAGAGGAAGTTTTTAAAACAACATTGACTCCGCCATTAACTGTTTTTAGCTGCACATCTGTAATTTGCGTAACCTGTGCTTTGACTGGTTGAGCAGCTAAAAAAACTATTGTAGTTGCACCTAATATTAAATTTAAGCTTTTACCGTGAAGCTGTTTCACAGTTCATTCCTCACATTTCACCAAATTTATTGACTATTTTTGCAACCAATTTCTTGGTATTTATACGTAAGTGTGCTGTCAGTTATGTTTATAGTTTGTATATTTCCCAAAAATGCTACCGAAATAACACAGCGTCATTAAATTAATCTGTCTCCCTTGTCCTCCTTGTCTCCCTTGTCCCTCACTTCTTCGGTTCTGCTTTAATAGCTGTGGCTTCTTCTGGACTAAGTGGTATTAATGCTTGTAACTGAAAAGATGTAGAAATTGGTGCTGCTCCAACTTGCAATAGCCTTTTGCCTGGTTCTGGAGTAGGTTGGGGAGCTAAAGCAGATTGATAGTCTTTTACTATTAATAAAGATTGCAAACGCTCAATATTACGGAGTATCGATTGCGTTTGTTCATAAGTTCCAATAATTTCGACATTCACACTTCTACGCTTGAGTTTGCCATCTACTTGTGTTCCCAATGAGCCATCAGTAATTGGTTCAGCTTTATCTGAAACTGGGACAAATTTCTTCAGTTCGGCTCTGGTAGCATTGATAGAAATAGTAGAGTTGTTGGCTTCAACTAAACGATTCAAGTCTAGCAGTAATGTGTCTAAGGTTTTCTCATTGGCAAATAAACCTAAAACTTGTGTTTGTTGCTGCTTGGCATCTGCTAGATCTTGTTTGACTTGATCTATCTGTTTGATAGTGGCTTTCTTTTGGTCAATTTGTCCTTGTAGATCGCTTTGTTTATCTTGATTTTGTCCGAAGGTGTCCCAAGCTGGCATCACTAAATTGAACAACATATAAAGTGCGCCAGCAAATCCCAAGACTCCTACCAAGATGCCTATAATTTTGGGTGTAAAACTAATGCCAAACACAACGGGGTAGGCTGATTTTGCCTCAGTGAATTCCCCGTCTTCCATGAAATTAATATCTTCACTCAGCGTCATTTTTGAATGACTCCTGTTTTTTGCAAACTGCGAATACGTGCGACTAATCCGACTGTGCCTTTTTGTTCTAATTCGCGAATTAGCTCCGAAGCTGGGATATCACTGAGACTGGTTTGAATAGTGTATTTAGCTACTTTCGGTGGTTTAATTGTTACACCTGTTTGAGTGCCAGTATTTTTTAATGGTGCATCTACTAGTTCTGTGGAAATAATCTTGGCTTCACTGGCTTTAAAGAAACGAGATTGTTGTAGAGTAAGTAAAAAATCGTTGACATCATTAAAAGAGCGAGCCAAACCAGTAATTTCTATTCCTCCGGCTGGATTTGGTGGTGGCTGTCCCTCAACAAAAGCAGCAGGTGGAATTTGCTTAACGTTTTCTATTTGGACTGTGGCTGGAATGCGATCGCGCAAATCTTGTAACATTGCAGACCAAGGACGAATTTGATCAAACACGGTCACTAAAGATTGTGTTTCCGCCTTGACTTTGTTGGTTTGTTCCTTAATTTTGTTGATACTGCCGATTTGGGCATCTAAGCTTTGGTTTTCCTGTTCCAATTGAGCAATTGCTTGCTCTAACTCAGCATTTTTTGTTTGCAAAAACCATAAACCAGTTGCAACAAAAGCAGGGAAAATTACACCAACTCCCATGCCAATCAATACAGGCGTTAAATTCCCTGTATTGATCGCTACATTTGTCTTTTTTTCAGTCTTTTTCTGAAAATTTGAACGGTCTTTAAGAAAATTAATATCTAAACTGTACATTTTTCGTTATTCGTTATTCGTTATTCGTCAATTGTCATTGGTGTTTATTCTCCCCGTTGTCCTCCTTGTCTCCCACTCTCCTCACACCGAACGCATCCCAAGACCGAGTACTATCCCCAATCCAGGACGTAGCACAGTGGGAAACTTTTCTTCGTCAACCTCCAAAGATAAAAACCCAATCGGATCTATTTGAGAGGTAGGTAAACTCAATCGTTGTGTAAAGAACTCATCCAACTGTGCTAGTCCTCCACCTGGCCCTGCTAAAAAAATCTGGGCTACTTCTAAGTTTTCGCTCTGGTTGAGATAAAAATCGATGGAACGGCGCAGTTCATCTGTAAGTTCTCCCAAAACCCTCATCATTGCTGCTAAACCTGTATTCGCTTCGGTAACACCTGTTTTTGCGCCTTCCGTGATATTGAGAGGAATAGTTATTCCCTGCAACAAGTTCATATCTCGTGAAGCAGGTAAGCTCATTGCTCTAGCTAGTGCCATTTGCATTTGATTCGTTCCCAGAGGAACTGTACGCGAAAATTGCGGTACTCCGTTGACAATGATGGCAATTTCTGTATTATCAAATTCTATATCGACTAAAACTGCTGTTTCTTGTGGCCCGTATTGCCGTAACTGGTCACGGATTGTCCGAATCAGTGCAAAAGAATTGATTTCTAAGACATCAATTTGCAATCCTGCCTGCTCGAATGTACTTATGTATGTATCAGTGATTTCTTTGCGAGTTGCAACCAGCAACACTTGTACTTTTTCAATTCCATCCTCATCTACAAAGTAGCCAAGTTTCTGATAATCTACATCAGCTTCTTCACGAGGATAAGGTAAATATAAACCTGCTTCGTGGTTTAACACCATCTCACGCAGTTCTTTATCATCTAATTCTGATGGAACGGGGATGAGACGTACAATTGAATCTCGTCCTGTAACGGCAGTAGCAATTCGAGAAGCTTTGATTTTACTTTCTGTGAGTGCCTGCTGGATAATTTGTGCCATTGCTGGAGGATCAGCAATTTGACCATCGACAAAAACACCTTCTGGAACAGTCACGGATGTTAAAGCGTCTAGTTTCAGACCTTGGCGTTGTTTGCGTATACGAGCGACATTCACACATTGCGGTGCAAGTTCGATGCCAACTCCGTCCTTAGATTTGCTAAACAGATTGTTGATACTTTTAACCACTGTTTTGCCCGCATAAATGCTAAATTGAAAAATTTAAATGTTATTTGTCATTTGTAAGAAGTAGTAACCATTAATCAATGACCAATGACCAATGACCAATGACCAATGACCAATGACTAATCATCAACTTTTTACCCCGGTTTAACTGAAAAACTATAAACACAATGATTCAAATTCAAAAATTCAAAAGATTAACTGTTTGGGCGTTAGTTGGCTTATTGACAAGTTGGATTGTCAGTTGTGGCACAGGTAATGTTAACTCAAGCACAAAACAGGCGTCTTCAGGAGCCGCAAGAATTGAGTTTTGGACTATGCAACTCAAACCTCAATTTACCGACTATTTCCAAAGCCTAATTGCGACTTTTGAATCTCAGAATTCAGGTATAAAGGTTAACTGGGTGGATATACCTTGGGCTGAAATGGAAAACAAAATTTTAACAGCTGTATCCGCAAAAACGCCACCTGATGTTGTGAACTTAAATCCAGATTTTGCATCTCAATTAGCAAGTAGAAACGCTTGGTTAGATTTAGATACAAAAGTCCCAAATGACCTACGTTCGTCATATTTACCGAATATATGGAAAGCTAGCACGCTGAATGGTAAGAGTTTTGGAATACCCTGGTATCTCACCACACGGCTAACTATTTATAACACTGATTTATTAAAACAGGCAGGTATAAATAAACCGCCTACTACTTATACTGAATTGGCACAAGTAGCCCAACAAATTAAAGATAAAACTGGTAAGTATGCATTTTTTGTAACTTTTGTGCCGCAAGATTCTGGTGAAGTTTTAGAATCTTTTGTGCAGATGGGAGTTACTCTAGTCGATGCCGAAGGTAAAGCTGCTTTTAATTCTGCTCAAGGTAAAGCAGCATTTCAGTACTGGGTAGATCTTTACAAAAAAGATCTACTACCAAAAGAAGTATTGACACAAGGACATCGTCATGCAATCGAGTTATATCAATCTGGAGAAACAGCTTTACTAGCTTCTGGTCCAGAGTTTCTGAAACAGATTGCTAATAATGCACCAGCGATCGCTAGAGTTTCAGCCATAGCACCTCAAATTACTGGCGAAACTGGTAAGAAAAATGTCGCTGTGATGAATGTAGTTATCCCTCGTGACACCAAACAACCAGACGCAGCTGTCAAATTTGCTCTGTTTGTCACTAATGATCAAAATCAGCTAGCCTTTGCTAAACAAGCAAATGTTCTACCTTCCACAGTCAAGGCCTTATCTGATAGCTATTTTAAGGATGTACCAGCAAACGCCCCCACAATAGATCAAGCTAGGGCGATCAGTGCTAGTCAAATGCAACAAGCAGAAGTGCTAACCCCAACTTTGAAAAATTTCAATATCCTGCAAAAAGCAATTTATGAGAACCTGCAAGCAGCAATGTTGGATGAGAAGACAGTGGATAAAGCTATGGAAGATGCAGTACAGGAGTGGAATAGCCAGTCAATAGTTAAGGGGATTGGGGATTGGGGATTGGGGAAGGTAGGGGTCCCCTCTGGGGATAAGGGGTAATCAGGGTGGTTTCATACGAAAAAAGAAAAATATGGAAGTCTGTATTTCTCGTTTTGAAGCATAGATTTTTACCCCTCTCCAAACCTCTCCCCTTATTAAGGGGAGAGGCTTTAAAAGAAGATTTTAATTTTTCTCTGCTTGTATGAAACCACCCTGCTCTGGGGATAAGGGGTAATGGGGATTGGGGAT
>NZ_JCACKS010000254.1:0-467 GCF_059505505.1 Pelatocladus sp.
CCGCTTATAAAGCTAGTTTAGGCTACATTTGGGCTTAATTTTTGTTTAAGTCCCAATAGCAGCATATTATGGGCTTCCAACTTGGTACGAATGTTATCAATTAGTTGATTGTAGGCTTCAATGGTTAATCCGTTTCCTAAATCCAGATGTTCATTAATAGATTTCAGGAGGGCGAGACGGCGTTGGGCTTTATCAACAGCGGCAGAACCACGAGTTTTGAAAGACATGGGAGTATTTCTTGAATTATTCTTTTTCAAGATAATGTGATCTTATTGTCCCTGATATCAGTATTTATGTGGATTTTTGATTCAACGCAATAATTAAGAATTCAACAGTATTTATATTTAACTACTTGTATGATTTTATCATATTGGGTATAAAAAGAATAAGTAACAGCGCTCACCGAAATGATTTTTGCGTGCGGCAAAATGATTTTTGTATGCGGCGAAATGATTTTTGTATGCGGC
>NZ_JCACKS010000254.1:567-31281 GCF_059505505.1 Pelatocladus sp.
GAAATGATTTTTGTATGCGGCGAAATGATTTTTGCGCTCGCCGAAATGATTTTTGCGCTCGCCGAAATGATTTTTGTATGCGGCGAAATGATTTTTGCGCTCGCCGAAATGATTTTTGTATGCGGCGAAATGATTTCTGGGTTCACGTTTTGGGTAAAGTAAAGTGAAAGCGATCGCCTTGCAGAAAACCTCATAAACAAGCGATTCTCCAAAGGAGACGCTACGCGAACGCATTTTGGGGAAAGGAGCGATCGCTTTTTTTATGCATTCAATTCTCAACTTTGCGAAGTTGCTAATACTACTTCTAGGTCGTATCACAACCCCAACCAACCTCGCAACGATTGCTCTAACATTTCAGCATCAGCATCAGCTAACTTGCCGATCACTTTTACAACCAAGCTTTCATGCACCGTATATAAACCTCTCTTGACTGCTGTGGCCACGTTTAGACCTGCTGCTCTCCACTCAGACAACACAAACTCACCTTCTAGTAATGCTCCAGTTTTGCTTGTCAAAGGTGTGATTAGAACATCTTGAGAAACGTGTGGCGCACTTACCACAACCGCAGGTCTAATCTTGGAAGTGGACAAATCTGAAAAGGGATACTGAACCAAAATGATGTCATTTTTAGAGTAGCTGGGCATAGACATCATCCTCAGCATTATCCCAAACTGCATCCAGTGATGTTTGACTGGCTTGAAGCCAAAATTCAGTTTCATCATCAGGAAGCAATGTCACTAGTACCCTTGTTCCTTCTGATAATTCCGCTGACTCCAGAAGTTCTATTTTTCCTTGCCGAACAGTAGCCCAAAGCGTTTTTAGCATATCCGTTTTATGAATAGTCATGCTTTGATTTTATGCTGCCATGCCTAACAGAGCGATCGCCTTGCAGAAAATCTCATAAATCAGGCGATTCTCCAAAGGAGACGCTACGCGAACGTATTTTGGGGAAAGGAGCGATCGCCCTCACTTGCCCTATTGTTATGATCAATTTGTTGTTAGTAAAAAAAGTTTATCTTGTGGACGCTACATTTAACTGGAAACCGGAACAGATTTTACTAGAAAAATTAATAACTCTTGCTCATCAAAGAGGTCAATCTCCCGAATCAATAGTCAATGAAGCAGTTAAAATATACCTAGAAACCGAATCGCCAAAATCGAATTTATCTTCTGATTCTGACCCATTAATAGGCTTATTTGCAAGTGCCAATGATCTCGCCACAAAGTCAGAAGATATTCTTCAACAGGAAATTACTGAAAAATCTGGGTGGACATGGAAAGAAACCCAGCACTAATCTATAGTCAATCTATAGTTATATATTAGATTTAGAGCAGAAGATTAAAAGTGTAAATTTTATGTCTAGCTACCAAGAAGTATTACAACAAGCTCAAAGTTTAACTCCTGAAGAACAAATACGCTTAATTGAAGATTTATCCAGTTTAATTCGTCAACGGGTGACGATGACATCTAAGCCAAAGCACAGCATTTTAGAATTGCGTGGGTTGGGTAAAGAAATTTGGAATAGTATTGATGCTCAAGAATATGTTAATCAGGAACGTGATTCATGGAATGGTTAGGCCAGTTACATGATCGAATTGTGGGATTAGATACTGCACCACTGATTTATTTTATTGAAGAAAATCCTAACTATTTGGATATTACAGATGTTTTCTTTAAAGCAATGTTTCTTGGTGAATTTAGTGTTGTCACATCAGTTTTGACGATCACAGAAGTGTTAGTCTATCCCTTACGACAAGGAAACACAATATTAGCTCAACAATATCGTGAGATTTTGTTTAATTCCCAAGAGTTGACGACTATCGAAGTTTTTCCAGATATAGCTGAAACTGCTGCACAACTAAGAGCAAATTACAACTTAAGAACCCCAGATGCTATTCAGATTGCTACTGCTATTCATGGAGGTGCATCATTTTTCTTGACTAATGATGCGCGTTTACCATCGATACCGGGGTTATCAGTGTTAGTGTTGCAGCAGTTGATAGTCTAGCGATCGCACTCTGTACATACTCAAAGCGATTCTCCAAAGGAGACGCTACGCGATCGCACTTTAGCATTTATCAATTAGGCAGAAATCAAACGCCGTCTTGGTTCAGGAATTGAACGTCCTAATTGTTGAGCAGTTTCAATCCACTCCTGCATAATAATTTCTACATTTTGTAGTGCTTCTTGATAAGTTTCACCATCAGCAGCACAACCTGGTAATTCTGGAACTTCAGCAATAAATGCTTGATCTTCTTCACTCCAGTAAATAATAATTTCATAACGAAGCATGATTTTATCTCACTAACTGGTACTTAAAAATTACTCTGTTGACTTATGATTCAGATTATTTAATGTTATATGCTCTAATATATATGTAACAAAATCTTTTTGTTTGATGCCAATATTGATTGGCAATTCTTTTAATTTTACATAATTATTTGTTAATTGTATTAATTCATACAAAGTAGTATTCATAAGTTCATCAGAGAAATCAATACCTTTAATTGTTTCTACATCTTTAGGTTTATAATCAGTTTTATTAAGTATTTTGACTACCAATAGCATTCCTAGATGGAATATCAAGATACGAATGGGTGAGGCATGTTTCCAATTTTCATTAATAGGCAAGTTGCTTGATTTACTAGATGTAACACCACGAATAAAACTTTCCAGTTTTTTCATAGTTTTAGCACAGAATAAGTATACTTCAAGACTGATTCTTTGACTAAACACACGTTTATAATCGTTATCTTTTTTGAGGATAGACGATGGTCTAGAACGTGCAATATCTGGCTCATGAAAAACTATTGCGATAACCGACTGAGCTAAGTAAGGAATACTAATAATTCTATCAAGAGCCTTGCCTGTATTTTTATAATAATTTTTTCGACGATCATAAAACCATTCATGACTTAGAAAGAAATTTTCTATATCTAATTGTATTGGATCTGTTGCCTTTAAAGATGCTGGTGGAATAGGAGTTTGAAAATTTGTTGCTTTGATAACACGATCTCTTGTTTCTGGGTCATTTGTGACAACTATTTTTATTAAAATAGCCCTTTCTTCCTTCAGCACTTTGTTATCATTTTCTCTATTCTTTATATAATGATAAATTGTATTAGTTGTTTGTAATCCATTAACAACTTGTACATCATCTAAGCTAATAGTTTTACCAGCAACACTAGCCCTAGACGATAAAATAGTAATTCCATTATTAAGCCACCAAAAATCTAGTTTTTTATCTAATTCTAAAGTATTTTTTATATCTTTATTAACTTCTACATTACTACCTTGATAATCTCGAACATTAAACGCAAATATATATGTACGTAACTCATTATTATCATAAGTCACAAAAGTATAATAATCTTTTAAAGATGCTAAAATAACATAATTATCCTCACCTCTGGAAATATAATTTTCAATAAATTTTAACTGTAGAGTATAGCTTTTTTCAAGACGAGAAGAATCAATTAGTTCTCGTGCGCCAACAAAGCTAACATTAACCTTTGCTCCTGAAAAACATCTAACAGTATTTTCTTTTAAAACTTCAGATTGATTGTATACTTTTGGATTTATAGCTGAGACATCACCTTTACTTGCATATACATATGTTATTTCAATAGAAGGATGTTTTGATGCCAATTTGAGATACATGTCACGAAAAAATGCTACTTTACTAATTAGATCAGAATTATAATATTGTTGAACTTGGTCAAGATGTTTCTTTCATGAAGGCAGAAGGCAGGAGGCAGAAGGGAACCCACGTCTAAAAACGTGGGATTGAAACAAGGATGCCGTATTTCATCGCGCTACGCATCTCGAAATACATTTTCTTCCTTAGTGGGCTTTATACCCACAACTAAAGTTTTAATTGATACTTCTTACCTTCTGCCTTCTGCCCTCGACCCTCTGCCTTTCTTTGTAAATCAAAAATATTCATTGTGGTCGAAATCCATTTTTCAATAGCTTTTTCTGAAAAAGAATCAGACCGTTTTGATTGAATTAAAAATAATTGTATATAAGGACTTTTATTGAAGTTGTCAAACTCTGTATCTTCACTAACGAAACCATTGTTAATAAAAAGAAAGAATCCATCAATTCCCCCATCATCACCTCCTCCTATTTTTCCATAATTTAACTCATCATATGAGAGATCGTATTTTTTTAGTATTTGTTCAAATGTAAATATTTCAAAGAATTCATCATCAGGTAGTACATTATCACTATTATTATTTCTTTGCCTGATAATGTTATCGAGAACTATGCTATCATTGCCAGTCATGTATTTTTCCTAACTGTATTACAAATAGATTTGGTTGTAAAAATTCGATAAGCAATTGAATCAGTAGTGATATATACCATAATACAATGTCCAATAGTTGTGATTTAAATCATAAGTGATGTATAGCAATCGCCAAACATACATAAAAAAATAGAGACGTTCATTAGATGGAACATCTCCATTTTTTTATTTTGGGTTTCTACACAGTTAGAACCTATTCAATCCCTTCAATCCGATCCTCAACCTCCTGATACAACTCACGCAACTTCTCCAAATTACTCTCGCTAGTCTCCCAATAACCACGTCCATTCACTTCCAACAAAGTCGATACAATCTTGCGGAAAGAATGAGGGTTCATGTTCATCAGCCGCTTTTGCATCTCTTCATCCTGGATAAACGTGGTGTTCACATCCTCGTAAACCCAGTTATCCACAGCGCCAGCAGTTGCACTCCAACCCATTGTGTTTACCAAGCGCTTCGAGAGTTCGCGCACACCTTCGTAACCGTGAGATAGCATTCCCTCGTACCATTTGGGATTTAATAATTTAGTACGAGCATCCAAACGCACGGTTTCTGATAATGTCCGCACTTGGGCGTTGGCAGTTGTCGTGTCTGCGATGTAAGATGCTGGTGTTTTACCATCACCACGCAGACTTGCCACAACTTTAGTCGGATCAGAATCGAAGTAATGAGAAACGTCAGTTAAGCTAATCTCAGAAGAATCGAGGTTTTGGAAAGTCATCTCCGCAGTTTTCAAGCTGCTTTCAAAAATCTTGCGGGATTCATCCATCGTACCGGGGTTGTCGGCACTGAAAGCAAAAGATTTGCGGTTCAAGTACATTTCCTGCAACTCAGCTTCGCTTTCCCAAGTACTGTTTTCTACCGCCAAGTTGATATTAGACGAATAGGAACCAGATGCGTTGGAGAAAACGCGAGTTGCTGCTTGACGCAGATTTATCCCCATTTCCTCGGCTTGTTGCAAAGCATGTTTGCGGACGTAGTTCATTTCCACAGGTTCATCTGCTTCCGCAGCCATTTTCACAGCTTGATCTAGCAGGTTCATCTGGTTGATAAACAAGTCGCGGAAGACGCCAGAACAGTTGATCACCACGTCGATTCTCGGACGTCCCAACTCTTCTAGAGGTATTAACTCTAACTTGTTGACTCGTCCCAAAGCATCGGGAACTGGACGCGCACCCACCATCCACATGATTTGTGCTAGTGATTCCCCGTAGGTCTTGATGTTATCTGTTCCCCAAAGCACAGAGGCAATAGTTTCAGGATAATTACCAGCATTTTCGGCTCTATGTCTTGCCAGTAGCCTATCGACAACGATTTTGGCTGATTGGACTGCGGCTTGCGTAGGGATAGATTGCGGATCAAGGGCGTGTATATTTTTACCTGTGGGTAAAACATCAGGATTGCGGATGGGGTCGCCACCGGGGCCAGGTAAAACATACTCGCCTTCTAAACCTTGGAGTAATCCACCGAGTTCGTTATCAGCGCAAACTTGCTGCAAACAGAATTCTAAATACTCAAATACTGGTTTGAGTGCAGCAGCATCAACCTTGGTGTAACCTGCTTGATGCAGTGCTTCTACCCAAGGTTCTTTTTTGCCCATCTTAAAGAAATTCAGCTTGGAAACAAAGGAAACTCTGCCTTCTGCGTCAGTTTGCTCTTGCACAAGGGCGGAAACTGCGGCACGAGTTGCCATTGTGATGTCTTGCAGCAGTTGGACATCTTCTAAAATGCCTATGTCGCTATTTTTGTAAATTTCGTCTATATCCCGCCCTACACTATTGGCAATAATCCGGGGTAGGCTTTGTAGAGACGTTATATTTAACTTCTCTATACCTTCTGGACGATCTAACCCAGCAATATTCACAAGAGTCGCAACTGCTTCTTCTGCACTCGGAGGTTTACCAATGACGTGTAAACCGCAAGGTAACAGCCGCGATTCTATTTCCATTAATTTACGGTAGACCATGCCAACAATATTATCCCGGTCTTCACCCGACAAATCTTTGGCATCAGTTTCCGCCAAATTAATATCTTTGTCCAAGTTCACCATCCGGCACTTGTCCATAATGGTGTTAACAATGGGAATACCGCGTCCTGTGTCTTTTAAGGTTTGGTAAGAAGCAATTAAATCACTGAGTTCTTTCAAACCTTTGTATAAACCAGCATTTTCCGCAGGCGGAGTTAGGTAAGAAATAGTTGCAGCATAACCGCGACGTTTAGCAATTGTGGCTTCACTGGGGTTATTAGCTGCGTAATAATACAGGTTTGGGATTGTGCCAATTAAGTTATCGGGGTAACATTCACCAGACATACCCATCTGCTTACCTGGCATAAATTCCAAGGAACCGTGAGTACCGAAGTGCAACACCGCGTCAGCTTGCCAAATCTGTTCTAAATAGGTGTAGTAAGCAGCAAAACCATGATGGGGACTTGCGGAACGAGAGAATAACAGCCGCATCGGATCGCCTTCGTAACCAAAGGTAGGCTGAACACCGATAAAGACGTTGCCAAATTGTTTGCCGTAAATCAGCAGGTTTTGCCCATCGCTGTTGAGATGTCCTGGTGGTGGTCCCCAGTTTGCTTCTAAACGTTGGGAATAGGGGGTGAGTGCTTCATACTCAGGTACAGACATCCGATAAGCAACGTTTAATTCTGGGCTGCTGTACTGCGCTTGCGCGTCGTGGATGACTTCTTGCATCAAGGCTTGGGCATTTTCTGGCAAGTCTGGCAGATCATAGCCATTGTTTTTCAGGCCTTTCATCACCTCATAAATGGAACCAAACACATCCAAGTACGCGGCGGTTCCGACATTACCTTTATCTGGGGGAAAGCTGAAAACTGTAATCGCAATTTTCTTTGTTAGCTTGGGTTTACGACGCAGGTTTGCCCATTTAAAGGCACGTTGGGCGACTGCTTCGATTCGATCTTGGAGAGCGATCGCTTTGCCTGTTGTCCCATCCCGTCCTGATAATATAATCGGTTCAATTGCCCCATCCAATTCTGGAATGGCAATTTGCAACGCTACTTGAATTGGGTGTAAGCCTAAATCGCTATCCAACCATTCTTCGGTAGTTTGGAATACCAGTGGCAAAGCTACCATATAAGGACGATTTAAGCGCTTGAGGGCTTCAATTGCCTTGGGATGATCTTGACGCGCCGGCCCACCCACCAATGCAAAACCTGTCAAAGATATTACACCATCGACTAAGGCTTTTTGGGTAGTTGGTTCGTAGAAATAGGCATCTACAGGTTTAGAAAAATCCAAACCACCAGCAAATACAGGAATTACCCGTGCGCCCATCGCTTCTAATTCCTGTACCATGGCGACGTAGTGAGCATCATCACCTGTAACTAAGTGAGTACGCTGCAAAACTAAGCCAATGCAGGGCGCTAAGGGATCTTTTAAATCTTTAGCAATATCCTTACGGCTGTTGTACCAATTGAGATACTCTCTGACATCTTCAAACATTGTCATTGACAAAGGATGCCAAATACCCATATCTGGGTAAACAACCGGTGCTTCGTATTGTAGAGACGCACCATGTAACGTCTCTACATTTTTCAATACATATTTGTCAGCTAGCATCAGCAAGAAGTTTTCCAGGTTTTCTGGTGAACCTCCCAGCCAATACTGAAAACTCAACATGAAATTTCTCGCATCCTGTGCTTTTTCCATTGGTAGGAACTTCAGCACTTGGGGCAGAGTCCTTAACAACTTGAGCATCGCATCTTCAAAGCCAGCGCCGGATTTTTCCTTACGCTTACGCATGAATTGCGAAATCGCACTCTTAGACTGTCCCAACTGTGACATTGAGAAGCTGCCCATTTTGTTTAGGCGCATCACTTCTGGCATAGATGGGAAAACTACAGCAACATCAAGGCGATCGCGATGTGGTTGTACTGCTGCTGCTACTTTCTGAGCTAAGTCTTCAATAAAAATTAATGAGGCGACAAATATATTGGCATTCTCGACATCTTTTTTGAACTCCTCGTAGTTTTCTGGCGAACGGAGTTCTTCAATCAAGTAGCCGCTGATTTCAATCGCCACGTTAGGATGGTCTTTGTTAATGACCCTTACCGCTTGTGACAATGCACTCTGGTATTGGGACTCTAACACGACATAGACCACCTTAATTAAATGACGCCCTCGCAGATCATCAGGCGCAATATGTCTGATGGTGGACTTGACGTGGGTGAACATGCTTCCTCGGCTCCTTTGATGCGTGTTCTCAAATTTATCGGCAATCTCAGTCTTTTTTTATCAGAAAAAGCTTACTGTATGCCGATTTTGTGGTCTATATGACACAAAAAGATATAAACAACGAAACATATTGTTACAGTTTTTGACTAATTTACAAAGTGTTTACTCGCAAATTATTAATTTTTGTTAATTAAATCAGAAGTTCTTTGACTCAAGAGTTGATAAAATAAATAAGTCAATCGATTTTGGATTTTGGATCGATTCCACAGATAAATCTGGGGGGTTGTACCATTAAGGAATTATCGGTCAATATATTGACTTATAAACTCAAGTATGATTAATTTGCCAGAAATTGAAGCGTTCTGTAAGTATTTCTCTGTCAGAGTCGTTTAGTTCCTGAGATGGCTCAGACACAGGTTCATTTTTGAGGTTAATATTTGGCTTCTTCTTGAGAATTGGGGTAAGTTGCTCTTGAATACCTGCCAATCGAATTGCAGCACAAGCAAATTTGTAGGCAAATTCGACGGACTTCCCAGCCCCTAGAGCATCATAAAAACCCACAGCAAATTCAATTGCTGCTTTATCTCCAATCGCCTTTTTCATGCATATCACATAATTAACGTGTTGTGCGATCGCATCGGCTTGCACTTCTGAATAACAACTGTTCAGAACAACACACTTAAGTTGCTCTGTAAACAGTTCAAACAGTCCAGCTAAGGCTTCTCCATCAACTAGCTTTGTTGAACCTGTTTCATCTTCAAAGACTAAACCTTCATACCCTGTTCCATGACCAGAAAAATGAACAATAGAAGGATTGATATCGAGCATTGCCAGTTGGATGTCCCTAGTTCGCACTGCCCATTTCTGTTCAGATATTCGTCTATAGTTATGGACTCACCAGCTGCATACTCAGCGCGAACTGCTTGCATTTGTGCCTGTGTTTCTGCATTGTCTTCATACGCTGCTTCTTCTGCTTCAAAAATTTGTTGCTCAATTATGTCTTGAAGTTGACGCTTTTCTTCTAAATTCAGGGAAGATATTGCTTCTGCGAAAGCTTCTAAGGAGAGTTGTAGTTTAACAATAGGTGGCATATTCTTCCTGTTGGGTACGTTGTTTTTCGCATTTTTACACTATTATGCTTATTTTAAATCTCACGAACCAATGAATTTTGACATATTGATTCTTTCTAATGGCCCTGGCGAAGTAACTACATGGGTACGTCCTGTAGTCAAGGCATTACGACAAAAATTCACAGATGAACAATTCTCTAAAGGAGACGCTACGCGATCGCACTTCAGAATTTCGGTTGTTCTCTCGCCTTGTCCTAACGCCAGTGGTAAAGAAGCAGATATCGCTCGTTCTTATCCTGAAGTAGACAGAGTACAGTCAGCAGAACATTTTTGGCAATTTTTAGTGTGGGGAAAAACTTATGAAAATTGGGATTGGAAAAGTCAGGGAGTAGTAGTTTTTCTCGGTGGAGATCAAATTTTTCCTATAGTAATAGCTAAAAGACTTGGTTATCGCAGTGTTGTCTATGCAGAGTGGGAAGCACGTTGGCATAATTTGATTGATCGTTTTGGCGTGATGAAACCAGAAGTTGCAGCCAAAGTATCACCTAAGTACGCCCACAAATTTACAGTTGTAGGTGATTTGATGGCAGAAGCAGGTAGTAATTTGTCATTCGCAGAAAATCAAGGACAAACGACTGAACTAATTGGAATTTTGCCTGGTTCCAAACCCGCAAAATTAGCGCAGGGAGTTCCTTTGACGCTGGCGATCGCAGAACATGTTCAAGCCCAAAGACCACAAACCAAGTTTTTCATTCCTGTAGCGCCAACATTAGATTTACAAACTTTAGCGAGTTTTGCCAATCCTGAGAAAAACCCTTATACAGAAACTTTTGGGGGAGTTTCAGCCCAATTAATTAACTCTGAATCTCCAATCCTGAAAACCTCAAAAGGTTTAACTGTAGAATTGATCACTCATCACCCAGCCTACGACATATTATCTCAATGCCAGATTTGCTTGACTACTGTAGGGGCAAATACAGCCGAACTTGGTTCCTTAGCCGTGCCAATGATTGTTTTGCTACCGACTCAACAACTGGATGCAATGCGATCTTGGGATGGTTTACCAGGAATTTTGGCAAATTTGCCGGGAGTTGGTACGAGTTTTGCCAAGTTAATTAACTGGATATTTTTGCAGCGTAAAGGTTTATTGGCATGGCCGAATATTTGGGCAAAATCAGAAGTAGTTCCGGAATTAGTTGGTAAACTTCAACCGCAAGAAGTAGCAGAAATGGTTTTAGACTTTTTGAATAATCCAGCAAAATTAGACAAAATAAGAGTGAAGCTACAAACTACTAGAGGAGAAACAGGTGCAGCAAATAAAATAGCACAATTGGTATACGAAGAGATAGAAAAAACAAATAATTATAAAACTAAAAAGTAAATTGAAACACATAGACGCCCTAGCGGCTACTTACAGAAGTTGCTACGCGCCTACCAGAACGGTAGACACAAAAACAATAATAATTCTCAATATTCCAGCTTTTCTGTGTTTGCTAATCCTCAGAAGATTCTCCATCTCGCCGTCCCAACTCATACACACCACAACCGATGCAGGCTAAGATTCCCATACTTATTGACCAACTGGAGCCTAAACTGATTTCTACACCCCAGTTACATAGAGCGCCAATGACAAGAAAAGGTATGATGCTAAATACTGAGGCGTAAAAGGCGTTTTGTGATTCTCTTGCCTGACGAGTTTTTTCAAATTCTGACTTACTAGTGTAGAGCGATCGCTCGGCAAAATTGAACCAACGGTTAAGTTGTTCCATAATCCATCGACTGACTGGTGAAAAACCTAAATATAGCGCCAAAGACCACAAACTTGCTCCAGCAACAGCTACTGTATCTAAGTCAAAGCTAAAAGGAAAAATTTCAGTCAGCATCGTTGTGTGAGAGTCCTGCAAAGGGCAAATGGTCAAATGTTGCTTCTATTTAATATCATTTAACATCATTTAAACTCTTAAGAAATTTTAATTGTGAACAACGGGGAGAGGCCGATACGGGGACAAGGAGGAAAAGGAAGCAGGGAGAAGGGAGTGTGGGGAGTGTGGGGGGAATTATTTAACTAAGTCTCTTCCCGATCCCCAATCCCCAATCCCCGTTCCCCAATCCCCTTTCCCCAATTACAAATCAGGAGGCAAAATTACATTGTCAATTGCATGAATGACGCCGTTGCTACCTTTGATATCTGCTTGAACTACTTTGGCGTCGTTGACCATTACATCTTTAGGGTTACTAACCTTAACGCTAATAGGGCCACCTTCAACGCTTTTGACCTCACCAGACTTCAAATCACTAGATAATACCTGACCAGATACTACATGGTAAGTCAAAATTTTCACCAATACTTCTTTATTCTCTGGCTTCAACAATTCTTGTAGTGCATCTTGTGGTAGTTTAGCAAAAGCAGCATCAGTAGGTGCAAAAACTGTGAATGGCCCTTGACCTTGAAGAACATCTACTAATCCAGCTGCTTTTAAAGCTTTTGTTAACACTGTAAATTGCTTATTTGATTCTGTCAGTGCTAATAAAGTCTGGCTTCCAGTACCTGCTGCTGGTGGTGGAGGTGGTGTGGTTTCTGTTCCTGGTGTCGAAGGTGGAGTTTCAGGGGGAGTAGGTACAATTGGTGTCTGTTGACTTGGTGTACTGCGACGATTGTATGGAGGTTCGTTGAAAATACTAGGACTAGGATTTAGTGGGCCGCTTCCACTGTTGTTCTGTGCTACTGTATTTTGGATTGGGGTATTGTCCTTTGTTTGTTTTACAGACTTATCGAGTGTATAGCTAGGGTTGGCTAGAATACTTTGACCACGATTATAAGGTGCTTCTTGAAAAACACTAGGATTAGGATTTAATATCTCGTTTGCTCCTACAGGCAAACCAATGAGTAAACTGATACCTGTTACCCCTGCCATACCAGCCAACTTGCTCAACAAATTGCTATAATTTACCTTCATAAATTTTGTTTGGCTTTAATTTTACACATTACATAAAGACTTATAACATTTCGCTACACAAAAAATCTAACTATAGAAATAGGATTTTTGATTATTAAGGTAGATGTGTGATCACTGATGAATATTTTTGATTTGCTGTCACTCAGAATGATCAAAATTTATTCAATAAAAATAAAATTGGATGCTGGGAATAGAAGAATATCAATCAACTAAGTAAAAATTAAATCTTGACTACTAAAATCGAGATTTTAGGAAAATATCAGTAAAATTAATTTTTGTAAAGTTAAAATTGTAAAGTAAAACAATGCACCAATTGCGGGTTTGGAAAAATGTTGGAATTGTACCAATTTGAACTATCTCAATACTCAGAAAAAGTTCGCCTGATTCTCGATTACAAAGGGCTACAATATCGCAAAATAGAAGTTACACCCGGAATTGGACAAGTAGAACTTTTTCGCCTCACTGGTCAAAAGCAAGTACCAGTTCTGAAGGATGGTCATAACTATATTGCTGATTCTACGGAGATAGCTAAGTATTTAGACTTACATTATCCAGAACGCCTGATTATACCCCAAGATGGCAAACAACGGGGTTTATGCTTAATGATGGAAGAGTGGGCGGATGAATCAATTGGTATAAAAGGACGCAAAGCGCTTTTTTATGCCATCAGTCAAGATCAAAATTTCCGCAAAGCTTTACTACCGAGTTCAGTTCCAGATGTTTTCAAAACTTTTGTTGGGGAAGTACCCAACGATTTACTCAAAGTATTAGGTTTTGGAGTCGGTTACAGTCCAGAGATAGTCCAAAAAGCGATCGCGGACTTAAAGCAAGATTTAGAAGCATTATGTCTACTTTTGGCAGATAGTCCCTATTTATTGGGAGATCAACCGACTCTGGCTGATTTAGCAGTCGCTGGTTTGTCGATATTATTAAAATTTCCCGATGGGCCTTATTTGGATCTACCAGTATCCTTAAGAGGCAAAGGAGTACCTGGTTTAGCAGATAATCTAGCTTATGAACGATTTTTTGCTTGGCGCGATCGCCTTTACGCCGAATTTCGCAAACCACTAATAGGTTTTACACCAAATTCAGGTACAACTGCACCGACTTCGATTGAAATTGAGTGATTAGTCATTGGTCATTTGTCATTTGTCATTGGTTTTTACCCACCAACTACTAACAAATATCTACCAACCATCAACGATTTCAACATAAAATAAGGCACGTAAGTATGTAAATAAGGCGATGACTTTAGGACAGCCATTAGGTTCAGTTACTCAAGGTTCCCTAACAGGTGGATTAGAAGTACGATTGCATCCTGATATCTTGGTTGAAGATATGCGAGTCGGTAAATTTTTAGTGGTGCAAGGGATGCGATCGCGCTTTTTCTGTATGCTTACAGATGTAGCATTGGGAACTGCGAACCAAAGAATTATTGCCAATCCTCCCAGTTGGGAGGATACTTTTTTACGAGAAGTTTTAGCTGGAAGTGGTACTTACGGTACTATTACTCTCGCACCAATGTTGATGTTTACTCCACCTTTAGAAGCTGGAGAAATTGAGGAATTGGGATATGAGGGGAATGGGACTAAACAAGCATCAACATCTCAAAAAATGAGTTCATTGGCATCATTTCAACCGCAAACAAGCACAACAATGGAATTGATGCCAGTGAAAACTATTCCTAGTCATTTTAGCCAAGTATATGATGCTTCGGTAGAAGATTTTCGCCGTGTCTTTGGTTGGGAAGATGATCCGCAAAGAAAAAATTTCTCCATCGGTAAACCACTAGATATGGATGTTCCGGTGTGTCTAGATTTAAACCGTTTTGTTGAACGTAGTAATGGTGTTTTTGGCAAATCTGGAACTGGTAAATCTTTTTTAACCAGATTACTTTTAGCTGGGACAATTCGCAAAAATGCGGCAGTAAATTTAATATTTGATATGCATTCTGAATATGGTTGGGAAGCTGTTTCAGAAGGGAAACAATTTAGTACTGTTAAAGGTTTAAAGCAATTATTTCCTAGTAAAGTAGAGGTATATACCCTCGATCCTGAATCTACAAAACGGCGTGGTGTTCCTCACGCACAAGAACTTTACCTAAGTTACGACCAAATAGAAGTAGAAGATATTAAATTATGCTCTCGTGATTTAGGGCTTTCAGACGCTAGCATAGACAATGCGAATATTCTCTTTGCAGAGTTCGGTAAGTCTTGGATTCTGCAATTGTTGAGTATGACAAATGAAGAAATCAAGCTGCTGTGTGAAGAGAAGAGAGGACACCAAGGTTCAATCACCGCATTACAACGCAAATTGTTTCGCTTAGAAAATTTAAAATACATGCGTGCGGCTTGTCCACATAATTATGTTAATCAAGTTTTGCGATCGCTAGAAGCAGGTAAAAACGTCGTCATTGAGTTTGGTTCTCAATCGGATATGCTTTCTTACATGTTGGTGACAAACATGATTACTCGCCGTATTCACCAACATTATGTCGCCAAATCTGAAAAGTTTTTACAGACAAAAAATCCCAACGATAAACCAACCCAGCTGATGATTACTATCGAAGAAGCCCACCGCTTTCTAGATCCTGGCATAGTCCAAAGTACTATTTTTGGGACAATTGCTCGTGAAATGCGGAAATATTTCGTCACGCTGTTGGTAGTGGATCAGCGTCCATCTGGGATTGATAATGAAGTGATGTCCCAGATAGGAACTCGTGTCACCGCTTTGCTGAACGATGAAAAAGATATCGACGCAATTTTTACGGGAGTGGCTGGTGCTGGTGCTTTGAAATCGGTTTTGGCAAAGTTAGATTCTAAGCAACAAGCTTTGATTTTAGGTCATGCTGTACCTATGCCAGTAGTGGTGCGTACTCGTCCTTACGATTCCGTTTTCTATGCAGAAATTGGCGATACTGTTTGGGAGGAAAGATCAGATGAGGAGGTTTTTGCAGCTGCGGAGTTGGCGAAGGCTGATTTGGGGTTTTAAGGGGATGGGCGTCGTGTTCCTCCCATGCTTAAGGCTATGTTAGCGCGAGGTTTTATGAAAAAACCGCCACTAGTAGAGTAGGGCGGTCTGGTTAAGCAATCGGAGGGTATTTTTAGCTTACTCTGGCGGTTTTGAAATTGCTGTAGCAGAATTTGCACTTGTTATAGCTAGCTTCTAACATAGGCGCTGATTGGTTCTTTGATAAACTTGATGTAGAGATGTTTGAACGTAGATTTGATGACGCGAGGCATACCAAAATCAATGGGAATGAACTTGTCTGGTAATCGCCAATCATCTATTTTTAGTAACTCAGGATGCAAACAAGGATAATAGATAGCGTTTAGTTCTGGACAGATCCCCAAACGCATAGATGCAGCGACAGTAGGTACTGTTAGAGCTGGGACATTAAGTGTCTCTACCATAGCTCGATCTAGGGCAAATACATCTGGTGATGCCCCCAAAATACCCAGTGAACGAGGTTCGCCACCACTCGGACCATTGCCTTCATGACCGATAATACCGTCTAATATAGTTAGATTTGGGTTAATTGTTCTAGCAGTTTCTACTAACATTTCTCCGAATCTATCAGCATCTTTTCCTGCTTCCATGTGCCACCAAGCTTTCATTTTGCCAGGAACACAACCAAACAAATTTTTTACACCCAATGTCAGCACCAATTGAGCATGAGATTTGACTTTGGGTAGATTGATCACTACGTCTGCTTCCATCGCTTCTTTGGAGAGTAGCAGATGGTTGAACTCTTCGCTGACAGTTTGGTAACGAACACCTTGGAAATCAATAATTGGTAGATTGAGTTCTTCTAAAATCGGTTGATAACCATTGGCTACAGCTACTCCCTTGGCGCTACCGAAAGCAGGACTATCGCCTAAAAATGGTTTACCGCCAGCTTCAATTACCATCTGTGCCACAACATAAACTAGTTGCGATCGCGTGGTACATTCTTTGCCAGGACGTGCGCCTGTAAGCAAATTAGGTTTGAGTAAAACGCGATTTCCTGGTTTCACAAACGCCGCCATCCCTCCAAATGGTTCTAGCAGTGTTTCTAAAGACTTTCTTAAAATATCTCGTTCGTACGAATTAGCGCGAATGAAACTAACGGTTGGTGTTTGAGTTTGCATATTAAGAAAGGGGATTGGGGAAGGATTAATCACTGATTAGCAAGCAACTATTAACTACTAATTACTAACTACTTCTATTCCAAGGGTATAATTTGGCTCATTTGTTCCAGATTTAAAACCTCGGCTAATTCTGCTTCACTCATCAGTCCTTTTTCCAGCACAATCTGTCGTAGGGATTTGTCAGTTTCCAAGGATTCTTTCGCCACAGATGCAGCATTTAAATAACCAATGTGGGTATTTAAAGCTGTTACTAAAGCTAAACTTCCTTCTGCATATGCTAAACAACGTTCCTGGTTAGCGGTAATTCCTTGAATGCACCGTTGGGTGAGTGCAGCAATGGTGTTACCGAGAATTTCGATACTGTGAATCAAGTTATAGGCGATTAGTGGCATCATCACATTTAATTCTAATTGTCCTGCTTGGGCTGCTAGTGCGATCGCACTGTCGTAACCCATCACCTGAAAACACACCATTGATGTCATCTCTGCCATCACAGGGTTATATTTACCCGGCATAATCGAAGAACCCGGCTGTACTGGTGGGAGTTGAATTTCTTTTAAACCAGTTTTTGGCCCAGAGTCCATCAACCGCATATCGTGAGAAATTTTCACTAAATCTTGCGCTATGTTACGTAAAGCACCAGAAACATTGACAAATGGTGCCATACTCTGCATTGCTGCCATGAGGTGGGGTGCAGGTTGTAGGGGACTATTAATTAATTCTGCCAGAGTTGCTACCACACGGGCGCGATATTGGGGATGAGTATTCATTCCTGTACCAGCTGCACTTCCACCCAAACCTAGTATCATTAAGTCCCCACTGGCTGCGTAAATCCGGTTTTGGTGTTCTGTAAGAATCTGCGCCCAAGCACGAAAATTTTCACCCAAGCGCACCGGAACAGCATCTTGCATGTGAGTTCTACCAGAACGGACGATATTTTGAAACTCTGTGGCTTTTGTCTCTAATGTCGCGATCGCTTTTTCTAAAGCTGGATGTAGTGTTCTAGATAACGCCAATAAACCACCAATTCTAATTGCCGTGGGAATCACATCATTGGTAGACTGTCCGTAGTTAACGTGATCATTGGGACTAACACGCTTGTAGTTACCTTTTTCGTCGCCGAGAATTTCTAAGGCCCGATTTGCCAGTACTTCATTAACATTCATGTGATGAGATGTACCAGCACCCGCTTGATAGACATCTACCACAAACTGATCACGAAATTTGCCAGCTAGAACTTCATCCGCAGCTTGGACTATTGCTTGACTAATTTCTTGGGGAATACAACCTAGTTCACCATTGACGATCGCTGTCGCTTTTTTAATTAAAATACAGGCATCTACGTAAGTAGCTAGTGGTTTAATGCCGCTTATTGGGAAATTTTCTGTAGCACGTAGTGTTTGAATACCGTAGTAAAGGCTACTATAAATTTGGCGATCGCCCATCGAATCGCGTTCTATTCTGTATTGAGAATCTGTTTGTTGAGTCATAAGTTGATTGCAAACTAGTTAATCTAAAAATCAACAACCTAAAATTAAATATTATTTATTGGTCTCACTGCAAACGAATTAATCTATCAAAATAAATCCAAAATCCAAAATCTGAAATTTCATGACTTTACCTAATTGGATTACATTTTCTCGCTTGTTGGGCTTACCATTCCTGCTTTACGGTTTATACAACCCCACATCAACAGCTAGATGGGTGTGTTTGGCAATTTTCTTGGTTGCGGCTGGTACTGACTGGCTGGATGGATATTTAGCGCGAAAACTCAACCAAATAACTGACTTAGGTAAATTTCTTGATCCGTTAGTAGATAAATTACTGGTACTTGGACCCTTACTAGTTTTAATTGAACTAGGACAAATTCCGGCTTGGGGAGTATTTTTGATACTAGCACGGGAGTTAGCGATCGCTGGTTGGCGTGTCAATCAAACTACAATTACTGGAGCGAATATTTGGGGTAAACTTAAAACTGTTAGTCAAATTATTGCGATCGCTCTTTTGATTGCGCCCTTACCAGAAGTCTGGAGAATTCCCTCCCTCATTACTTTCTGGATTTCTGTCGCCCTTACCATAATTTCTGGGGCAATTTATCTTTTACCACAGACAAATAGTGATTAGTGGTTTTTTGATCACCGCTCCTTCAGGACTCTAAAAAACTTAGTTTCCAGCCTTTGGCAGCAAAATACTCGCCCACAGTTGGCATAATCAATTGCATCAGTTCTTATTCATAAGACTTCACGGTATGCGGGAAACTCAGACACTTAAGTGCTGAGAGGAAAGCGACACGTGCGGTTTTAACCGCCTTAAATATTTGCACCATTATCGCGCAAGGAGATTGTTTAACTCGGTGTGCTATTGTGTTGCACTTTCAAGCTTGACAATTACCATTTCAAATCTCACAACTCTGTACGCATAACGAGGCAAATCGAAGAAATAGAGCCGGGCTTAAAACCCCCTGATTTGGGCGCCCTCTCAAATTCGGGGTCTGAAAACCCCGAATTTGGAGGGAACCCATTAGTGGGCGGTTCGAGATATCCCGAACCAAGCCCGGCTCTATTACACACGCGCCAAATGCGATAACGGTTTTGCTCCAAGGAGCCTTCCCTTACGGGAGTAATGTTAGCCTCGACAATGTTATTGGTCGGTACTATCTGAAAGACACTGACTTAACCCAATAAATCTGTTTAATCCTTCAGTTCTAGAGCAAGGAACTAGCTACGCATCCCTTGGTAGGTCTTTAACTCTTGCCAATAACGTAGTACTTCTTCGTACTTAGTCTGGTCAACTGTTGTCTAAGTCTTAGGCTGGAAACAAGCGTGTCTTTAGACCTGGGTCGTTGACGATTCTTGCTGTTCGGTTTTGCTACGGCTACTAAAGCAAAGTGTACTCGATCGAGGTCTATACGAAAGTAAGTGGTCAAATTTAATCTAGCTTCAGCGTTGTTGCTAACTTTGCAACTTGACTTTATCCGGTTTATCTGTGATGAACTATGCACATTTCTTCAAACTCCTCTTCCATTGGCAATTGTTCATCCATTAACCGAGTTCACACTATTTTTAGGAGCAACCTTATGGCTGATTATGCTCATTCTGAAGTTCTAATTGATACACAATGGCTTGCCGATCATCTCAACGCTCCCAATATCCGTGTGGTAGAAGTTGATACGAGTCCAGAGCTATATAAAAATACTCACATTCCTGGTGCAGTTTTCTGGAATATTTTTGCTGACCTGCTTCTAAGTGATCTCCGCATGAATCTTGATGCAACTGCCATAGAGAAACTGCTTTCACGTTCTGGTATTACCAATGAGACAACTATTGTTGCCTATGGCAGTTACCCTGGAACAGGAGCTTGGATCTTCTGGCTATTAAAATTGTTTGGACATCAAGATGTCCGAGTTTTAAATGGTGGACATCAAAAGTGGATGTCAGAAGGTCGTTCAGTGACAACAGAATTATCGAATTTTGCACCAACACAGTACCGTACAAAACCACTTGATGCAAGTCTGCGGGTGTTGTCTGAAGAAATTCAGGCATCCATTGGTCAAACTGCTCGTGTGTTATTGGATGTTCGGACTATTCAAGAATACCGTGGAGAACACTTCTTGATGAAGCCACCAGAAGAGACGGAACGCGCAGGACACATTCCAGGCTCAGTTCATGTTGAACATATACTCACGCTGAACGAAAATGGAACTTTCAAATCATTCGATGAATTACAGACGCTCTACAGTAGCAATGGTATTACATCTGACAAGGAAGTGTTTCCCTACTGTGCAATTGGTGGGCGATCAGCCTGCACTTGGTTTGTCTTGAAATACTTACTGGGCTATCCAAACGTGCGGAACTATGATGGTTCATGGAATGAGTGGAGCCGCTTGCCTAACGTACCCATTAGTAAATAGTTAAGTGGTTAGGCAAAATTAAGTTAATTCCTGGAGATCAGGGAAGAGGGAACTCTTAACGGGGAACAGCTTGAAAAATGTGTAATTAATTGTTCTAACTTTTTTCTTGAATTCGAGGTTTGCTTCTACCATTCCATTGTCAGAGCATAGAATAGTTAATACATTAAATATCTGACTGAGCGATTAATCTTGTTTTGAAATGCCTAGTTCATCCTCAAATTCTGATTTTGTTCAGCAATGGCGATATGCTCTAGCTCCTTACAACTTGGGGTACAAGCTAAAACTTGCATCTCAGTTGATGTATCGGGATTTTCTAGAGCGGCTAGAACCTTACGGATTGACCCCGTTTCACTACCTCGTTTTGTGTTGTCTGTGGGAAGAAGATGGTCTTTCAACGACTGGAATCGCTGACAAGTTGAAGCAGTTGGGTGCAACGTTAACTGGGGTGGTTGATCGAATGGAGGATCGTAAGCTTGTTCAGCGAGAACGCGATCGCGATGATCGTCGCATTGTCCGCATCTGGCTCACTGACGAAGGGAAACGACTTATGAAAGTCCTACCCTCAATCGGCGCACAGACAATTGAGAAAGCAACCAAAAACATTCCAGAAGCAGACCAGGAAGCAGTTTTGAAGATACTAGATCAAATTGTTCAGAACCTGATCTAGCAATTTTGGGCTTTGGAGGTTGACCTTATGGAAATTACTTAATATATTGATTATCAATACATTTACTTCACGTGGCACACGATAGGAGAAAAATGCCAAAGTTGAGCATCAGACAGAAAAACTGGTTGTTGTCCGCGCATATTGGTTTTGCTGCCCTTTGGACAGGAACTGTCTTAAGTATGTTTCTTCTCTCGTTGAGAAATACAAAATCAACTAATGCAGAGGTACTCTACGCGCTCAACTCAGCGATTAATCTGCTCGATGACTACATTGTGATTCCCTCTGCAATTGGTTCAGTTATGACAGCAACATTTCTTTGCTGGATGACCAACTATGGATTCACTAAGTTTTACTGGGTAATTACTAAGTGGATACTGACAATTGGATTAGTCATTTTTGGAACATTTTGGCTATTTCCGTGGGGTAATGCTGCTGAAAAACTAGCGGCTCAAGAAGGATTACAAGCCTTAGACAGTCCAATATATAGCTTGGATGCTAAAGGTGTGTTGATTGGAACTGTAATTCAGGTTCTTTTCCTCTGTATCATCATTGCGATTTCGGTTCTAAAGCCCTGGGGAAGACGAGTAGTAAAAGCAAATAGCCAAAACTGTAAGTGAGAAATATGGTTAAAAATAGCAAGCTAGCGAAATCAATTAGTGATGTTTTATGGTCATTGTTCACACAATGGTTAGAGTATTTTGGAAAAATATACGGTCGAGTTGTTGTACCTGGTCAAGCCTTGATTAATTGTTCTAAAGATTGATACAGTTCTTTTGTTAACTCACTTACCCCAACTCTTGCTGAATGGCGATCGCCTTGGTATTTTGCCCAACGCTCAGTAACTGAGATTGGTTCACCGACTGTAATTAGCGCCTGTCGCCAACCCAAACGGGGACGCCCTGGTAGTTTCGTGTTATTTTTGATCCGAGCAATCATATCAAATATTAGTAGTGCCGTTTCTGCAAATCTTTCTGCACAAGGCTCTTCCTTGATATAAGTCCCAGTAACTGCTACAAAGGTTTCTACTAACCGCATATGTCGCATTCGCAGTTCTGCTTCTGCTGCTACCCAGTCTGCTAATCCCTGTTGTAAAGCTGGCAAGGTATTGATATCTTCCACATCATCTCTGTAAATATAACTCCAACCAGCTTCTTCTAAACGACGACAACGGTCAATAAAATTTCCTTGTGATTGTAATCCAAAATATTGTTCGGCAACTTGCAAAGCTATTTCTTGTAGGCGGCGAAGTCTAGCGATTAACATTTGATTGGGATTGGCGATCGCTTCAGCATCAATATCACCATCATGATTAATTGCAGGTAAATCCTGATGATAAAAACGCTGATAAAATCCTTCCATTTCTGTTAACAAATGTTCTGCCAGTCGCAAAATACGTTGATAGTAAATCTCTTCGGGATTAGCGACATTAGATATTTCTGTAGTCTGCACTGGTAAACCACAATCAGCTTCTAATCTACTCAACAGCCAATTTAGTTTTGCCCAAGGTGGTGTTACATAACTATACTGAATTGTAATTGGTACAATCAAAACTTCTTGTGAACGGTTGGCTTTGTGCAAATCTTCTACACACCAAAATCCGAATTGAGCTACACCAGGTTCTAAAGGGCTAATGATGCCACTATGTCCATTGGTAGCACCTTCGGGGGCAACTGTGATTGGCATTTTTCCGTTAGCAAACAAATTTCGGGCATTTTGAATACCTAGCTTATCCAATCGCTTACCCCGGCGAATGGGAGTTCCTCCCAAATTTGAGAAAAACCAACCTAGCCAATCTCCTGCCCACAATAACATCCCTCGTTCATAAATGAAGTGCGAATGAATCGGGTATTGCAGGAAAATTCCTTGTTGACGCGCCACCCGTGGTACTGCTCGTGACAATAAGTATAACATACACAGTGGATCATCTACTTCTGGATGACGAAATGCCATCAAAAAGCGCACTTTACCAGCTTGGAATTGTTGATATAACTCGGCTAAAGTTTCTGCATTCTTAACTTGAATCCGGGAAATTCCAGATGGTAGCCACGGTCTGAGCCGAAATCGTAGCAAAATAGGCAGCAACCACTGGGCAAGACGCAGTACAAAAGGGTTGAAGCGTTGTGGAATAAACTCTAGCCGTGACTGGGCATGTTGGATAGAATCAGGCAAGGTTGCTCTCCAGTTATCAGTTATCAGTTATCAGTTACCAGTTTGATCATTGCTGGTGATACTGTTGACTGACTTCATAAGTGTAGTGGAATTTTTGAGAATTGGTGTTACACGTAGTTGGAGCAAATCTGGCTGCGGGAATTTAGCTTTTGAGAAGCAAAATTTAGCTCTATCAACTAGATTCACCTCCATGCAGAATCAGAGAAATATGAAAAAATATAAATAATTATATGGTTGTTGAGCGATTAAATAGTTAAATGATTTTGGTAGAAATCAACATGGCTTGGGTCTGCATCGGTGGTGTGATTAGCTGATGGTCATGATGCAGATCCTTTCATCAACCTGAATAACAATTCTTCAACGCTGGCGTTGACAGTGAACTGGTAAATATCAGCTTGCGTTTTGAGATGAAGGAAAAAACCAATGAGTAACAATCTAGCGATTAAACTTCGTACCGGAACCCAAAAATCCCATACAGCAGCAGAAAACGTCGGATTTATGAAGTGTTTTCTCAAAGGGGTTGTAGATAGAACCTGCTTTGCCAAGTTTTTAGGTAACTTGTATTACGTCTACAGCCAACTAGAAACAGAAATAGAAAAACATGGAGATCATCCTATTGTCGGCGGTATTTATTTTCCAGAACTAAATCGCCAAGCTGCTTTAGAGAAAGATATGGAATTTTACTATGGGAAAGATTGGCGAACTTGTGTACAACCATCTCCCGTCGCTCAAAGTTATATTGCTCGAATTCGAGAATTATCTGCAACTGCACCTGAGTTATTAATCGGACACGCATACACCCGCTATATGGGCGATCTTTCTGGCGGCCAAATGTTACAGAAAATTGCTCAGTCAGTATTAAAGCTAGAGGGTTATCAAGGTACATCTTTTTATAATTTTGATCAAATTCCAGACAAAAAAGCTTTTAAAGACAAGTATCGTCAAGCATTAGACACATTAACAATTGACGATGTTACAGCAGAAAAAATTATCACAGAAGCAAATAATTCCTTCGATTTCAATATAAAAATGGCTCAAGAACTAGAAGGAAATTTAATTCAAGCAATTGGGCAAGTTTTGTTTAATTCCCTAACACGTGGTCAAGAAACAGTAAACAGTTAACAGTAAACAGTTATCAATTGAACACTGATAACTGTTTACTGAAAAATACCCTTAGTGATTGGAAATAATTCGATGGTTTTGCAAATTCCTAGTGTGAACTTCGACATAGATATCATCAAAAAGTACGATATTCCCACACCCAGATATACTAGTTACCCACCTGCTACAGAACTGAACACAGCATTTACAGCATCAGATTTTCAGGATGCGATCGCCTCTTCAAATCAAAGAAAAACGCCTTTGTCTTTATACTTGCATATTCCTTTTTGTCAGACTGCTTGTTATTTCTGCGGCTGTAATGTAGTTATTTCTAATAATAAAAATATTGCCAAAACTTATCTAGAATATCTGGAGCGAGAAATCAAGCATACAGGATCTTTGATTGATCCAGATAGACAAGCAGTACAGATGCATTGGGGTGGCGGAACTCCAAATTATTTAAGTTTAGAACAAGTAGAAAACCTCTGGAACAATATTACTCGTCACTTCCGCTTCGATCCACAAGCAGAAATTTCTCTTGAAATCAATCCTCGCTACGTTGATAAGCAATACATTTTCTTTCTCAAAGAGATTGGCTTTAACCGCATTAGTTTTGGGATTCAAGATTTTAATCCCCAGGTGCAAGCGGCTATTAATCGCGTCCAGCCAGAAAAAACACTATTTGAAGTGATGGAGTGGATCAAAGAAGCTGGGTTTCAAAGTGTGAATGTAGATTTGATTTATGGTCTACCGTATCAAACTTATCAAAGCTTTCACCAGACAATTAAAAAGACAATCGATTTAGATCCTGATCGCATTGCAGTATTTAATTTTGCCTATGTACCGTGGATAAAACCAATTCAGAAAAAAATTGCTAAGGATGCGCTACCAGCACCACAAGAGAAATTAGAGATTTTTAAAATGACCATTGAAGAGTTAACTAATAATAAATATCTCTTCATCGGTATGGATCATTTTGCTAAACCTCATGATGAATTAGCGATCGCTCAACGCAACTACACACTCAAGCGTAACTTCCAAGGTTATACTACTTGGGCGCAAGCAGAACTTTTTGGTTTTGGTGCAACATCCGTAAGTATGCTAGAAGATGCCTATGCCCAGAATCACAAACAATTGCGTGACTATTATCAAGCAATTGATGCGGATATTTTACCCATTGGTAAAGGTATTAAGTTAAATGGAGATGATATTCTTAGACGAGATGTCATTATGCGACTGATGTCTCATGCCAAACTGTATAAGCAAGACATTGAAGATAAGTATCAAATTTGTTTTGATGAGTATTTTGCTCAAGAATTAGAAGCATTGCACCTTTTAGAATCAGATGGATTAGTCAGCCTATCAAAAGATGAAATTGGCATCACAGAAATTGGCAGATTATTAGTTAGAAATATTGCTGTTAATTTTGATGCTCATCGCCTCACTCAAGAGCAAAAATTCTCACGGGCGATTTAATCTTTACTAGTATTTTGTATTAGTGAACCACTATTACTCTGAAGAGCGATAGGAAGACAAGGGGGAGGATTTGTATCAAGAATTTTGTGAAATAGTAGACCTCTTGCAAAAATATTTTTACCCCACCCTAACCCTAAGCGTTTACGGGGAGGGAACTAAATCTTCCCCCCGTTCACGGGGGGATTGAGGGGGGTTCATTCGACTTTTGCAAGAGGTCTAGTGTTTGATTGACGCCCAGGTATAAGTTTGAGAGTGCGTAGGGCAATTTTGGCAAGGTTTGGTACCAATTGAGGCTGGATTAGTCGTTTGTCAAATACACTCATCCGTTGAGCATTTTCTTCTAAACAGTTGGCTAGCAAAATTTCTGGCGTTAAATTATCTATAAAGCTACTAGCACCAGTAGCAGTGAAACCTTCTTGTTTTTCCTCATTGGAACCAGTAAAGGCTTGAATCTTATCTTGTAGCGCTCTCTTATAATGCCAGATAGCATTTGTTCCCCTTAACCAATTGCTTCTACCGTCCTGAATTTGCTCGTAAGTCACCCAATTAACAAAAAACATGATGTGACGGGCTTCTTCATTCAAAACCACATCAAATATTTCAAACAATGCTTCGCTGATGTAAGTTGCGTGACGACGAGCAAGTCCAAATAAACCAAAGGCTAAAAAAGAATCAAGACATTCACCAAAACCAAAGTCAAGAAAAGCGGTTTTGATATTACTAGGAAGTACAGGTTCAAGAAGTGGGGAAATTTGAATATCGTAATAGTCGATCAGAAATTTAATCAGTCTACCGTGACGTTCTTCTTCCATAGCTTGCAGAGCGATCGCTTCTCGTAATAGAGGATCGCTCATTGTCTGTGCAAAAGCGTTTACCATCACTCCTGCTTCTTGTTCTGTATCGAGTGCTTCTCTCCAAAAGGGAATACCACGCAGGTTTTCAAGAGCTTCAGTGCTAAGAGTAGGCCAAGGAAGTTTTTCAGGCTCGTACTCTCGGTAAGTGTCGATAAAACTACGACAAAAAAGTTCTTTGTGGTCTTTGCTTCCTATTTTCATGTTTTGGGGATTGGGGATCAGGGATCGGGGTTCAAACTAGAACTTTCGGGTTCAAAACTCGAAACTTCCGAGATTGTTAATTGGTTAACTACTAACCACTATCCACTTCCACTAAGTAGAACGATTTGAAAAAAACAAACTATGTGAAGTAATGTAATATTACTGGAATCTAGTTCGTAGTAAGGACTTTAGTCCTCAAATAAGGACTAAAGTCCACCTTACGGAAGCCGCTCTTATGAGCGTCTACACTACAAACCTTTAATTATTTACGCTGTTCTACTTACATTAAATTATTTATACCTTTGCGGCTGCTTGGGTATGACGTTCTTTGAGGTAAGCAAAAAATTCACGTCCCTCACGCAGACGACGCACTAACATTTGTGGGTCGGTCAGCATTTCACCGACAATTGGAATAATGGCTTTGGGACGGAAGTAAAATTTACGATACATTCGTTCAACTGCATCTTCAATATCAGCACTGGAAAGATTCGGATATTGCAGTGTAGACATTTGAATGCCAGAATTAGCAACTAAAGAATTATCACTAAACCAACCATTGTCCTGTGCTTGCTGATAAAGTTCTGTCCCAGGATAGGGAGCAGCGATAGAAACCTGAATTGTATGAGGACTCAGATCGCAAGCGAAGCGAATCGTTTCTTCAATTGTTTGCTGAGTTTCGTTAGGTAAACCAATGATAAATGTGCCGTGTACGGTGATACCAAGTTTGTGGCAATTCTCCATAAATTTACGGGCGACTTCCAGCTTAATTCCTTTCTTAATACCGTCTAATATTTGCTGATTACCCGATTCAAATCCTACCAATAGTAAGCGTAAGCCGTTGTCGCGTAGTTGTTTGAGAGTATCGTAATCTAAGTTAGCACGAGCGTTACAACTCCAAGTCAACTTCAATCGCTTCATGTGTTCGCTAATGGCGATCGCTCGCTGCTTATCAATTGTAAATGTATCGTCATCAAACATATATTCCCGCACTTTGTCGCCAAAGATGGCTTTAGCTTCTTCCATCTCACGTCCAACTGCTTCTGGGGTTTTATGACGATACAGGTGTCCACCAATTGTTTGAGGCCAAAGACAGAAGGTACATTTTGCGGGACAACCGCGCCCAGTATAAAAAGAAATGTATGGATGCAGCAAATAGCCAATAAAGTATTTTGTAATGTCTAAATCACGAGCGTATATTGGCAAGACACTGGGCATAGAATCCCAATCGTGAATTAATGGACGGTCTTCATTATGATGTATTTTACCTTGGCGATCGCGATAGCTTAGACCTTTGATGCTGTCCCAAGGCTTGTCTTCCGCCAGTTCTTTACAGGTATAGTCAAATTCGTGACGACACACAAAGTCAATTATGGGATTTTCCTGTAGCGTCTGCTCTGGTAATACTGCCACATGCGCTCCAATTAAGCCAATCTGTGCATCTGGGTTTTGAGCTTTGATGGTTTCAGCACACTTCACATCATTTGGTAGCGAAGGTGTACTGGTGTGCATGATGATTAATTCGTACTCTCTAGCAATTTTCAGCACATCTTCCACTGTTTGTGCGTGGGGAGGCGCATCCACAAGCTTGCTATTAGGGACAAGAGCAGCAGGCTGCGCTAACCAGGTAGGATACCAAAAGGAGGTAATCTCCCGTTTGGCTTGGTATCGAGAACCTGCACCACCATCAAACCCATCAAAGGAAGGAGGACTGAGAAATAAAGTTTTCTTCACAGGTGTATATATCTCCACTAAATAATTTGCAACTTGTAATGGGAAAAGGGAACAGGGAACAGGGAACAGGGATTGGGGGGAGTGTGGGAAGTGTGGGGAGTGTGGGGAGTGTGGGGAGACTAATTATAGTGACCAATTCTCTCCCCTTTTCCTTATCTCCCCCTCTCCCTTGTCCCCGTCCCCAGGGTGGTTTCATACAAGCAGAGAAAAATTAAAATCTTCTTTTAAAGCCTCTCCCCTTAATAAGGGGAGAGGTTTGGAGAGGGGTAAAAATCTATGCTTCAAAACGAGAAATACAGACTTCCATATTTTTCTTTTTTCGTATGAAACCACCCTGCTCTCCCTTGTCCCCGTCCCCAACCCCCAATCCCCAATCCCCGTTCCCTATGTTTTAATTGCAACTAACTTACCTTGTTTTGTCATTCTCAATTGCTGTCCTCGCCATTCAATTGTGTTACCAACAAAGCAATAGCACCAGATTGCAAAGTCAATTAAATCCCATAGAGGAATCAGCCACAAATATTTTTTGGCAGCAGAATCGTTAAGAATCTTAACGCCCACAACCCAACCCATTGTTAACCGCATTATCCAAGTTATGAATAGTGCAGTCCAACCCACTATTGATTCTCCTGTAGTAATTAGCAGTAGCAAGCTGGTGATAGTACCATAGGTAAAAATCAATCCTAAATAACCCCAAGGACGAGAAATCCGCGTACAGCGCGCCCAACGGATCTGACGATTGATAGAATCAGCTAAGGTTGTGGTTGTTAGTACATGCTCAACTACATAGTTAGAAAGTAAAACTTTGTAGCCTGCTTGAGATGGAAGGTAGCCAAGTTGGAAATCATCCGCGAGATAATCAGCGATCGCCTCTAATCCTCCTATTTCTTCCAACACTTGTTTACGAATGACAATAGTGGAACCAAAGGCAAATTTTATACCTTCAAGTTTATTACTGACTAAAACACCTGCATGAAAATCAGTAGCAGTACCAATAGCTTCTAAGGTTGTTACCCATCCCTGCGCTGAAGAACGATACAAGCAGGTAACGACACCAATTTCTTTGTCTTGAAATGGTTGAATTACTTGCTGCAAGTAGTCATTTGTGACTCTGATGTCACTATCAGCAATTATCAGAAATTCATATTTGACAAATTGTATGGCGTTTGCAAGATTGCTGATTTTCAGGTTTGTACCAATAGTGCGATCGCTAACGATCAACTGAATATCCACTTGAGGAAAGTCATTGATAATTTGCTTGACTAAGGGTATAGCAGGGTCTTGATTGTCACGAACGCTAAAAATAATCTGATAAGCTGGATACTGCTGTCGGCAGAAAGAAGCCCAATTTTCGTAAGTACCAGCCTCAAGTCCACAAATCGGTTTCAGAATCGTCATCGGTGGATGAAATTCTGTATCAACTGGATAAGGATGCTGAGAAAAGGCGATCGCTGCATAGATTGCATAGCAGTAAAACCAAATAGCTATTAGGCAGAGAATAAAAAGCAGGAAATTAATAATAATAGTCGGATAAACAATACTCAAGCAATTTAAGTTCCAAAAGTTCCATCGACTAGAATAGAAAAAATAGTGTGCGATCGCAACGAAAACAATATACCAAAAAACAAAAGCGCCCTCCAGTTGGGAAGGTGCTTTCTCATCTATTTAATTGTAGAGACTTATTGCATCTCGACTATCTGGTGATTAACTTTGCTATTGTTTTGAGCGATCGCTTAAGTGTTTATGCTCTCTAGTTGCAAGTTCTGAAGTATTGTCCAAAAGATTCTCAATTGAATTCGGGTAGTCGTTGATTGAATTCGGGTAGTTGTTGATTGAATTTGGGTAGTTGTTGATTGAATTTGGGTAGTCGTTGATTGAATTCGGGTAGTCGTTGATTGAATTCGGGTAGTCGTTGATTGAATTCGGGTAGTCGTTGA